>JBJTWN010000029.1:0-2746 GCA_046081785.1 Cyanobium sp. | reverse complement strand
GGCGTGTTGCTCCGCGATCCACGGCTGGAAAACCCCACCTTGGTGATCGTCACCGACCGCCAAGACCTCGATGGGCAACTGTTCGGAGTGTTTGCGTCGGCGGGTGATCTGCTGGGCGAATCCCCCAGGCAGGCCAACAGCCGCCAGGAGCTCCGCGATCTGCTCGCCAACCGCCCCAGTGGCGGCATCCTCTTCACCACCATTCAGAAGTTCGCACCGGAAGCGAGTGAGGAGCGCTTTCCCACCCTCAGCGAACGGCGCAACATCGTGGTGATCTGTGATGAGGCCCACCGCACCCAATACGGCTTCAAGGCCCGCTTGGATCTCAACACCGGCGTGATCAAATACGGTCTCGCCCGTGCCCTGCGGGATGCCCTTCCCCAGGCCACCTTCCTTGCCTTCACCGGCACCCCCATCTCCCAGGACGACCGGGATACCCGGGCCGTGTTCGGCCAGTACATCTCCATCTACGACATTCAGCAGGCGGTGGAAGACGGTGCCACGGTGCCGATCTACTACGAGTCACGCCTGGCGAAACTAGACCTCAAGATCCCGATGCTCGACCAAGTGGATGAGCAGGTGGATGACCTCTTCGCCGATGAGGACGACATCCCCGCCGCTGAGCGGGCCAAGAGCCGCTGGGCGGCCCTGGAGGCCCTGGTGGGCGCCGAACCCCGTCTCCAACAGGTGGCCCGGGATCTGGTGATCCACTTCGAGCGGCGCTCCCGCACCCAGCCCGGCAAGGCCATGGGCGTGCTCATGAGCCGCGCCATCTGCGCCCGCCTCTATGACGCCATCGTGGCCCTCCGCCCTGAATGGCACGATCCCGATCCGACCAAGGGCGTGATCAAGGTGGTGATGACGGCCTCAGCCTCCGATTCGCCCCTCCTCCAACCGCATCACACCAGCAAGCAGCAGAAGAAGGATCTGGAGAAACGCTTCAAGGATCCCACCGACCCCCTCCGGATCGTGCTCGTGCGCGACATGTGGCTCACCGGCTTCGATGCTCCCTGCCTGGCCACCCTCTACATCGACAAGCCCATGAAGGGCGCCAACCTGGCCCAGGCCATCGCCCGGGTGAACCGAGTGTTCAAGGACAAGCCCGGCGGCCTGGTGGTGGACTACATCGGCATTGCACCCCAACTCAAGGAAGCCCTGGCGACCTATACCGCCGCCAGGGGCAAGGGCTCCCCCACCATCGACACCAGTGAAGCCTTGCGCGTATTCCAGGAGAAGCTGCAGGTGGCCCGCGATCTCCTGCACCCCATCGATTGGAGTGGGTTCCGCGATCCCGCCCGGGTGATGGCGCTGCTCTCCATCTGCCTGGATCACATCTTCGCCCTGCCGGAAGGCAAGAAGCGCTTCTGCGACACCGTGCTGGCCATGACCAAGGCCTTTGCCCTCTGCGGCACCCTCGAAGAAGCACTGGCCTTCGATGGAGAGCTGGCCTTTCTTCAGGCCGTGCGGGCCCCCCTGATCAAGGGCGAGAGCGATGGCGGAGATGGACGCCCCCCAAAGGATGTGGATGGCGCCCTGCAGCAGCTGCTCTCTGGTGCCTTGGTGGCCGAGGGCATCACCGATGTGTTCAAGCTCGCTGGCCTGGAGAAGCCCGACATCAGCATCCTTTCGGACGCCTTTCTCGAGGAGATCCGCAAACTCCCCCAGAAAAACCTTGCGGTGGAACTCCTTCGGCGCTTGCTCCAGGACGAGCTGCAGAGCCGCTTCCGCACCAACGTGGTGAAGCAGCGGCGCTTCAGTGAGCTGCTCCAGGCCTCCCTCGCTAAATACGCCAACCGCTCCGTGGAGGCTGCCCAGGTGATCGAAGAGCTGATCGCCATGGCGAAGCAGTTCCGCGAGGAGGCCGAACGGGTGGCTGCTCTGGGGCTGAGCCCCGCCGAATCCTCCTTCTACGACTCCCTGGCCAACAGTGCCTCCGCCAAGGAGCTGATGGGCGATGAGCTGCTCATGAAGATGGCCCGAGAGCTGGCGGAAAAGCTCCGCAACAACCTCACCATCGATTGGCAATACAAAGACAACGTGCGGGCCCGCCTGCGCACCATGATCAAGGCCCTGCTCAAGCGCTACAAATACCCGCCCGATGAGGAAAAGGCCGCCATCGAGCTGGTGCTGCAGCAAACCGAACTCCTCTCTGAGGAGTGGTCGCGGCAAGACCTGGGCAACAAGATCAAATATGCGGTTGCCGATGCCCTCGCCAGGAGCATCAGCCTGCCGTAAGCTCCCCTCCCGCGCCGTGGTCCTTGGCAGGCTGCAAAGGGGTCACTCTCCAGAACCATCCAGGCGAGAGAGTCTTCCGAAACTCGACAAGCCTTCAGGCTCCAAAATTCCGTCTGATGAATTCATGCAGTGCTGCAGAGTCTCCCCCGTGGGTTCGGAGTGTCAACATTCAGTCGCAAGGGCAATACCGGACAGGTGACACCAGGCATCGGCTCTGAAGCTTGACAACCCTTCTCTGGCCTGAAATTGCGAGATGCGCGATGCCGGTTTCGAACCAGCGACATCCTGCTTGTAAGGCAGGCGCTCTACCGCTGAGCTAATCGCGCGTGGGATCCATTCTGCCCTGTCTTCGCCCCGCAGGGGGTTGGGCTGGCCAGAGCTGGCCCCGGGCCCTACCTTGCGGGCCATGGCATCGGGCCGCGCCCACGATCGCGCCACCACCCTGTTGGCCCTGCCCTTTGGAGTGCTCTGGGGGCCTGCGCTGGGTGCGGCGGGAGTTGGCTTGGCCAGC
>JBJTWN010000028.1:0-8541 GCA_046081785.1 Cyanobium sp. | reverse complement strand
CGGGTTCAAAACCACATTACGCCCAAGAGGCAGGGTTTCCAATCAATAGGTGTCACCAACGCGTGGTGACTGCTAATCCGTATCACGACTGTGCGGATCTGATTGCCGAGTTTCCAATCAATAGGTGTCACCAAGGAGTGGTGACCCAGCTGGGGCTGAGCTTGCAAATGCCTCTATGACCGTTTCCAATCAAAAGGTGTCACCAACGAGTGGTGACCCTGGCCAGTTTGTCCTAAACGGCATGCGCCATTTTGTTTCCAATCAATAGGAGTCACCAACAAGTGGTGATGAGGATCAAAGCGGCTTTGGACTCCTTACGATCTGCCAAGTTTCCAATCAATAGGTGTGACCAGCGAGTGGTGACCCCCTGCATTAGCTAAGCCTCCGGGGCCAAGTGTACTAGTTTCCAATCAATAGGTGTCACCAATGAGTGGTGACATTGCCCTCGCCGACGCCGCTAACCGCGCCAATACCGCAGCGTTTCCAATCAATAGGTGTCACCAACGAGTGGTGACTGACACTGACCTGGCGCGATCCGGTCACTGGTGCCCGATGGTTTCCAATCAATAGGTGTCACCAACGAGTGGTGACCCGCCCACCCGCACGTGCGGCAGCGGCCGGGCAAGGGGGGATTCGGTGCTCCGGGCCGGGGTCGGCTGCACCCGGGTGAGCTCTCCGGTCACGGCGATGTCCGGGTTGGTCATCACCGTGTAGACGTAGTCGACCAGCGCCTTGAAGTGGGGGTGGCTGCGGTCGTCGGGGCGGGGCAGGTTCACCGGTAGCTCTCCGCGGATGCGGCCGGGATTGGCCCCCAGGATCACCACTCGATCGGCCAGATACACAGCCTCCTCGATGTTGTGGGTCACGATCAGAATGCTCCGGGAGGGGAACGACCCCGCGTTCCAGAGGTCGTCGATCTCGCCGCGCAGGTTCTCGGCGGTGAGCACATCAAGGGCGCTGAAGGGTTCTTCCATGAACAGCACCTCGGGATTGAGCACGAAGGCCCAGGCAAAGCCCACGCGCTGCTTCATGCCGCCGGAGAGTTCCTTGGGGAAGGCGTTCTCGAAACCATCCAAGCCGACGATGTCAATCGCCTTCAGGGCCCGTTCCCGGCGTTCCTGCCTGGGCACCTGGTGCGCCACCAGGCCCAGCTCCACGTTGTCCTGCACCGTGAGCCAGGGAAGCAGCGCAAAGCTCTGGAACACCATTGCCAGATTGCGGTTGGCGCCCCGCAACGGCTTCTCGTAGCTGAGCACCATCCCCTCGCTGGGCCGGATCAGGCCGCTCATGATCCGCAGCAGGGTGCTCTTGCCGCTGCCGCTGCGGCCCAACAGCGCCACCACCTCACCGGTGCGCGCCGTGAGGTTCACATCGCTGAACACCGTGAACTCCCCCTTGCCATCGGGCAACGGGAAGCGCTTGCAGACGTGTTCAACGCGGATGAGCGCCATGCTGGCGAGGGGGTCAGAGGTGGTAGCGGCTCTCGGCCAGGTTGTACAGGCGCTGCCAGTCCAGGCGGTTGAAGGCCACGACAAACAGGCTCATCAAACCGATGCCAAGGCTGATGCGAGGCCAATCGCCCAGGCGTGTGGCCGTGGCGATGTAGGCCCCCAGGCCCTTGGCCTGGAGGGTGGTGCCGCCCCAGCTCACCACTTCGGACACGATGCTGGCGTTCCAGGCGCCGCCGCTGGCGGTGATGCCGCCGGTGACCCAGGCCGAGAAGATGCCGGGGATGATCAGGCTGCGCCAGCGGTTCCAGCCCCGCAGGCCCACGTCATCCGCCATTTCGCGCAGATCCGAGGGGATCGTCTGGGCGCCGGCGATGGCGTTGAACAGGATGTACCACTGTGATCCGAGGGCCATCAACAGAATCGACCCCCAGCCGATCGGCACGTGGGCCCGGAGAAAGAAAAGGGTGGCGAAGGGGAAGATGAAGTTGGCCGGAAACGAGGCAAGGAATTGCACAAGTGGCTGCAACACCCGTGCCAGCCGTGGCTGGAAGCCGAACGTCACGCCGATCGGCGTCCAGATCAGGCTGGCGAGTAGCAGCAGAATGGTGACCCGCAGCAGCGTGTGCGCCCCCATCCAGGCGGCCTGCAGCACCTCCCTCGGGCCCACGGTGGTGAGGATGAAATGCACCAGGGCGCTCAGCAGACCGCCTACCAACAGCAGTAGATCCAGGTTGAACCAGCCATCGGAGGCATTGGGGCTGGATTCCTTGGCGTTTTCCGGCACCTTGCCGAAGAGCCGAGACAGCAGCTGATCGAGGGCCTCCCCCAGGGGGGCCAGCAGCTCGGCCGCCAGGCTCGGCACCCGGGCGGTGCGAAGCAGGTCGACTACCCATGAGCCGGATCCATCACCACCGCCGCTTTGCTACAGGCGGAAGCGATCGGACCAGGCCACCAAGGGGCGCCAGAACAGCTGATCCACCACCAGAATCAGCACGGCCATCGTCACGATCGCCCAGCCCAGGGCCGCCAGGTTCTGCTCGCTCACCGCCTTGGCCATGTAGGAGCCGATGCCGGGTAGCGTGTAGTTGTGGTTGAGCACGCTGATCGCCTCGCTGGCAGCCACGAAGAACCAGCGCCGCCAAGGCTCATCATCGCGTTCCAAAGCAGCGGGATCGCCGCAGAGGGCAACTCCAGGCGGCTGAAGCGCTGCCAACGGGAGAGGCGATACAGCGTGCAGGCCTCGAGGAGTTCCTTGGGAACGGTGCGCAGCGATTGATAGAACGAAAAGGTCATGTTCCAGACCTGGCTGGTGAAGATCGCGAAGATCGACGCCGCCTCCAGGCCCAGCAGACTGCCGGGGAACAGGGCGATGAAGCCGGTGACACTGATCGACAGGAAACCCAGCACCGGCACCGACTGAAGGATGTCCAGCAGGGGGATCAGCAGCCGTTCGGCGCGGCGGTTGTGGGCCGCCAAGGAGCCGTAGATCAGCGCGAACAGCAGCGAGCAGGCCAGGGCGATGAACATGCGCAGGCAGGACCTGCTGGCGTATTCCGGCAGGTTGCGCGGATCGAGAGAGACCGCCGGGATCACATCAGGCGGCTGGAAGCTCACCATCGCCTGGGAGCCCACGTGGCCAATCAAGCCCAGCAGCACCAGCACCGCCAGGATCACCAGCAGGTCAGCCAGGCCGAAGCTGGTGCGGCGCAGCGCCTCCGGCTGTGGCAGGGGCCGGATCATCTGAAGGCGAGCGGCAGTTCCACCACGAAGCGGCTGCCCTGGCCGGGGGCGCTGGCCACGCGGATGACGCCGCCATGGGCACGGCTGATGCTGGCCGCGATCGCAAGGCCCATGCCGGTGCCACCAGCACCGCGGTCGTTGCTGGCGCGCCAGAAGCGATCAAACACCCGCGGCAGCGAGTCAGTGTCAATCCCCGGTTCGTCGTCGCTCACCTCCAGGCGGCCCAGGCGACCACGACCGCCACAGCCTCACAAGGACCTCGGCCGCTTTGGGGCAAGAGCGGTAGGCATTGTCCGGCAGGTTGCGGATCAGCTGTCGCAACAGGTTGGCTGGGCCGATCACCATGAGGTCGTCCTCCAGATCACTCTCAAGTTGTTGGCGCCGCAACGCGAAGGCATCACCATTGAAGGCGAGCTGCTGGCGCAGCAGGTCGGCCAAGGCCAGAGTCGGCTTGGTTGTTCCAGCTTGCCTTCCTCCTGGCGCACCAGTTCCAGCAGGTCGTCCGCCAGATGCCCCATCTGGTCGGTGGCGCTGGCGATGGCGGCGAAGCGGCGCCGCTGCCCAGACTCTGCATCCGGACAGTCCAGCAAGCCCATTTCAGCATTGGCTGCGAGGGCAGCCAGCGGAGCGCGCAGCTCGTGGGAGGCATCCAGCCCAAACTCCCGCAACCGCCCCAGGGGGCGGGCCCAGGTTGCGCGGCTCCCCCAGCCGCGCGGGGGATCGGGGCTTGAGCCCAGGAACCACTCCACCTGCTGGTGGGCGGTGGCGAAATCCTTGCGGCTCTCTTGCAGGTGGCGTTCATGGCCAGGTTGGGGCAATGGCAGAGAGGAGAAGTCCTCACCGATCAGCAGCAGCTGGCTGCGCAGATCGGCCATGGCGATGGTGCGGAAGCCCTCCCGCACCACCCCGGCGAACAACAGCAGCACTCCGCTGAGGGAGGCGAGGTAGAGCCCCAGCCACTCGAGCTGCTGGCGGCGCAAGCTGCGAGCCGGCCGAGCGCTGAGCACGCCACCGGGACGGTGCAGGGCGTCGTGGTTCAGGCAGCGGGCGGTAGCCCTGCCCCTGCAGCGTTTATGGCATCAGGATCCAGATCATGCATAGGGGTGGTAGCGCAGGCGCCAGCCGCGGCGTCGCAGCTGCCAGGTCACGTCGATGTCGTCCGTGGGAAGCTCGGGATTCCAGTAGCCCACCGCATGCAAGACGGAGCGGCGGCAGCAGCCGATCACGCCCGAGAAGCAGAACAGCCCACCCAGTTGGGACTGGGCTTGTTTGATCAGACCGATGATCATCGCAAACCCACCCACCTGCAGCCTTGACTTGAACGGCGAAAGAGTGCCAAGAAGATCGAGGGAGTTTGATGCGAAGGTTCGAGCATCTCTTGCAGGGCTTTACGCAGCCAGATCCAGAAGATGGCAGCAAAGAGCAGGTCTTTTGAACTCATCCCAGCCCGCTTCTGATCTTGAAGCTTGGGCATGGATCATCTGTTTGCGATTGTGCAATCCAGGCGAACGCACCTGAGCGCCCCCTTGCAAGACCGGCCACAGAACCAGGGGCCTCCTGGGCAGGGTTCCGTGATGGCACCTAACGATCTTCGTCAGCAATGATCAGGCCAACAATCGAGAATCACTCTGGGCCGAGTTAGCATATCGCTTCCTGGTCAATGCAACCAGTCACGCCGCAGTGGCGCTGCCTTTTCAGGAAGACCTGTTTAAGGAGCAAAACCCGTCGGCAAAGCAAGTAGGGTCTCCTCGTTTGCTGACTATTCATTTCCAGCTAAATGGATAGAGATTTGTGTTTGACTGATGGATGCTGTCGTTGAGGCTCGGCTCTGGGGATATGCTACAACCGAGCGTTTTCACCATGATGGCTGCTTCAGTGTCAGATTTTATTGAGGTGTATGAGAGTCTTCTCGGCCCCGCCACATGCGCCATGATCTGTCGTCGATTCGATGCTTCTCCCCATGGGGATGGCGTTGTCGGGTCTGGCCTGTATCCCGACCTGAAAAAGAGTCGCGATCTGCAGATCACGGGTCTGAGCGAATGGAATGAAGTCGTTGCCAAACTCCTAGAAGCAGTCCTGAAAGCTCTGCTGCGCTATCTGCGCACCTACCCCCACGTGGTGGTGGCGCCGCTCATGCTTGAACATCATCCGGAAGATGGAAGCCCTTCCCGTCGCTTAAGTTCAGAAGATGTTGCTCAATTGGATGACAATAGTTTGCTGATGATCGTCGAGCAGGTGCTGAGGCCCGGCTCTATCAATCTTCAGCGCTACACTGCTGACGAGGGGGGGTATCCCTACTGGCACTGTGAGCTGTATCCACAAGATGCAGCCTCTGAATCGCTGCATCGTCTACTGCTCTGGACTGTTTATCTCAACGATGACTTTAGCGAGGGGGAAACTGAATTCCTTTACCAACACAAACGGGTGAAGCCCAAGCTCGGCAGTGTACTGATCGCACCCACAGCCTTCACCCACACGCACCGAGGAAATATGCCGAAAGGAGGTGACAAATACATCGCTACCAGCTGGATCCTCTTCCGACGCGCCGAATCGATTGGCTTAACCACTCCAGCTCCCTGAAGCTGGATTCCAGAAGTGCCCCAGATCCGCCGATTTTGATTCACCAGGTCGTCCCAGATTCAGGATCCGGCAGCTGGATCGCCTGATTCGGTTCGATCGACTGGATGCCGGGCATGGCTTTCAAGGCCTCCGCCGTGCTGGCACTGGCCTGGCCAGTGATGACGCCAACAGCCTCCAAGACCTGCTCAACGGCAAAGCCCCTGGCCCGAAGCCGTTCAGCCATCTGTGCCGGAGATTCATCGCCCACCAGCGTAACGATCCAGCGGCTTGGCGAAGCAGGGGATGGAGTGGGCATGGTGAGGCGAACGGAGGGCGCACGACTCCAATCATGCCAAGGAAACGCCGAGAAGGAGCGAATCGACAGCTAGGACGTTCGCCGGCGACGGCCAAGGCGATGCAGCCTGGCCTGGAGTTTGCATACGGGCAGTGGACCGCGCTGCAACGGAGCAGCAAATCGACGGCACGGGGTTGCGCTTGCCTGCTTATTGCATGAGAATAGACGCATTTTAGTGGAGCTTAGTTGCCATACTCTTCCGTCATCTTGATTAGGTAGCAAGCTCCGCACTCCTCAAGATCCGCTCCGGCCTAGCGGTGCACCTGCAGGTGGCATGGAGGATTCTCGCGGTCATCCGCTCTAGGTGAAAGCGCCGATTAAACCGATAACAAAAGGCGCCCAGGTAGCGGTTAGCGTACTTCCCAAAACGCAGGGCATGAAAGGTATCGCTAAAGCTGGTTTTCAGGTTACTGATCACGGTGTTAATCCAACGGAATTCAGGAAGATCTTTGCGATGGCGGCCATCAGCGATCACTGGCTGATGAATGCATCCCACCTCTGCCACAGCCCGGAAGCAAGCCAGCCCATCGGAGATGACCTCACAACCTCGTGCCAAGGCGTCCTGTGCCCAGTCTGCGATGGCTGCGAAGGAGAAGGTGGCCACCTTGGACACCTTCACGTGAATGGGGTGTCCAGCATCATCAAGCGAAACGGCAGCGACAATCGGGGCCTTGTTCTCTGATCCCCGTCCGGCCTTGCCACCATTGAGTTCTCCGCCAAGGTAAGCATCATCAAGCTGGACCTTCCCCTGCAGGACATAAGTCTCCTCCCGCTCGCTCATTGCTTGCATAATCTTGTTATGAACCAACCATGCAGTACGATAGTTTACTCCCAGCTTTCGCTTCAGTGAGAGTGAAGAGATTCTTGTTTTGGCGTCCCCCACCAGATAGAAAGCCTGGAACCACTTGGTAAGCGATAGCTTGGTTGCTTCCATGATGGTTCCAGCAGTGACCGTCGTCTGATGACGGCAGCTCCGGCACTGATAGCGCCTGTGGCGACGCCCATACACAAGACCATGCTCCTGCTCTCCGCATCGAGGACAGTGGAATCCATTTGGCCAACGGGCTTTCTCGAGCGCTGCCTCGCACTGTTCTTCGGTGCCGTACAGCTCCAGGAACTGCGACAATGACATCCCAGGCTGGAACTGGATCCGGTTCATGGCCATGGCATCTGTGCCCTTAGCCTGGAAAAGCTGGTCGCGGAGCTTGGTGCCTAATCAGGTCCGTCATTAATGTGAATTCTTGTGATCGAGTCCTGATGGCTGTGTGAGCTGTATTTAGGTTGAGGGTGTCAGCCTACCAAGCCTAACCCCATGCCCTAAACCTTGCACGCATCGAGCGCAAGAGCCGCCACGATGATGCGCTTATGTTTTGCCCATGAGGCAGTGATCGCCTTGATCAAGCATCACTGCCCGTCGTCTTTTGATCAACAACCCCGAACCCACTCTCTTCACGAGAACAACCATGAGCGAATATTATTCCGAAGCCTCAGGTGCCAGCGAAGTTCCTGACTTTACGAGTGCAGGCTTTACCGCTAGTAGCGAGGTCTCTGCTCAAGAGGACACGTTTAATGCGGCGCTGACCACGCTGCAAGATGTGGAAGCCCTTGCCATTTCAGGCTGTGTGACAGCCAGTGTTTCTGGCAGGAACATTTGCTTTACCATTCCCATTTTCGGCAGGTTTTGCTTCCCCTCACCGGTCCCCATTCCCGTTAATGCTTCGGTGAAAGCCTGCTTCAGTACCTGTGGATCCATCATTCCCACAGGTTTTAAGGTCACGATCTACATCAATGGCAGGGCCGTCTTCACAAGAGTGGTTGGCCGTTGCTGAGCCCTTTTTCGTCAATCGAGAGCTGCCTCTCTTGAGGCAAATCAAGTCAGTTTGACCAACTAACATTGCAAGTGTTGTGGCTTGCTCAACACGTTGACCGAGCCATAGTGCTATTCTTAGGGCCAGAGGTTCTCCTCCGGCCCTTATCACTCAACCGTCAAGGAGGATCTCACGATGTGCGACTGTGGCAACAAAACACAGCAACTTGCTGCTGCCGAGGTGCCTGACTTTACAGCTTCTGAGCTCTCGCCAAGCAGCCAAACCGCCGTCCAAATTAACACATTGAATACAGCGCTCTCTACGCTACAAGATGTGGAGGCCCTTTCCATTTCAGGCTGTGTGACGGGAAAGCTCTTCGGCAAAAATATTTGCTTTATCGTTCCGATTCTCGGCAGGTATTGCGTTCCTTCACCAGCGCCGATTCCTGCCAATGCAAAGATAACAGTATGCTTTCAATCCTGCGGTTCTCCTCCTATTCTAACAGGCTTTAAGCTAACCATCTATATCAATGGTAAAGCTGTCAACACAATCGTGATCGGCCGTTGCTGAGGGATTTTCTGAGACTGAGCCTGAGCCTGAGACTGAGACATGCGGCCCTTGCATGGCA
>JBJTWN010000027.1:0-26955 GCA_046081785.1 Cyanobium sp. | reverse complement strand
AGCTTGATCAGACCTTCCAGCGGAGAGGAGGAGCCGGCAGCTGGCCATACCTCCACGGCCCGCTTCTCCGGAATCAGCAGCCAGCCCAGCCGGGCGCCATTGCGCTGGTAGGAGGCCATCTTCTGGCGCAGGGCACTGACGCCACGGGGGCCGTCATCCTTGGGGCTGGCAAGCTCCACCACCAGATCGGGGCAGAGGGGCGCAAAGCCTCGCCGTTCATCTGCGCTGAGGGCTTGCCAGCGTTCCAGCGCCACCAGGGAGGCATCAGGGCTGCGCACGGAACCATCGGGCAGGCAGAAGCCGGTGGAGCTATCAAACACCTTCCAGCCTCCACGGGCGCGGGCCCAGCTCTGCAGTTGAAAGAGCAGGTCGGCGTTGCGGGCTCCAGTGGCGCTGCCTGTGGGAGTCATCTGAATGAGTGAGCCATCGGCGGCCAGCTCCAGAACCGCATCGGGGTTTGCCGCGCACAGTTCAGCAAACCCCTCGGGGGTGAGGCGCAATGCGTTGGTGAGAGATACCGGCAGATTGAGGTGATAGGCAAGGCCTTTGGCACCCCGCAGCTCCTGGGGGCTGGTAGGGGTAAGCATGAACACCAACCCTCAATGCTGCCATCAGCCTAGGGGGTGAATTCCATGACCAACCAACTGCGCCCCCTCACCCCTGCCGCAACCAGGCGGCCGCGTCAGTGGCGTGGTAGGTGAGGATCAGATCGGCGCCGGCCCGCTTGAAGCAGAGCAGGGTTTCCAGCACCACCGCCCGCTCATCGATCCAGCCCCGCTCCGCGGCAGCTTTCACCATGGCGTATTCGCCGCTCACGTTGTAGGCGGCGATGGGCTGATCGCTCTCCTGCCGCAGCCGATAGATCACATCCAGATAGGCCAGGCCTGGCTTCACCATCAGGATGTCGGCCCCTTCCCCCTCATCCAGCTCCGCTTCCACCAGAGCTTCGCGGCCGTTGGCCGGATCCATCTGATAGGTGCTTTTGTCTTTGGGGATCGGCTTGCCGCTGCTGGGCCGCGGGGCGGAATCGAGGGCCTCTCGGAAGGGGCCGTAGTAGGCGGAGGCGTATTTTGCCGAATAGCTGATGATCCCCACATCGGTGAACCCCTCCACATCCAGCGCTTCGCGGATCGCCCCCACCCGGCCGTCCATCATGTCGCTGGGCCCCACCAGATCGGCTCCAGCCCGGGCCTGGGCCACGGCCTGGCGGCAGAGAATCTCCACGGTTTCGTCGTTGAGCACCACCCCCTCTGCCGACACGATGCCGTCGTGGCCGTCGCAGGAGTAGGGATCGAGGGCCACATCGGTCATGATCGCCATGCCGGGATGGGTCGCCTTGAGGCGGCGGATGGCGCGAGGGATCAGACCGTGCTCGTTGAAGCACTCCGCGCCGTCCTCTGTTTTCAGGCCATCGGCCACCTTGGGGAAGAGCACCACGCAGCGGATGCCCAGGTCCCAGGCCCGACCCACCTCCTCCACCAGCCCATCCAGGCTCCAACGGAAAGCACCGGGCATGGCCCCGATGGGTTCATTGCCCGCCCCTTCATGCACAAACAGGGGGTAGATGAAGTCGGTGGGGGAAAGATGGTGCTCGCGCACAAGGGCCCTCAAGGCCGGTGTGCGCCGCAGTCGACGGGGACGGTAGGTGAGCTCCATGCAGGGGCGAGGTCTGGGCGGATCCTACGGACTGCCCCTTCCTGAGGTTGGCTGATGCATCGTGCTACAGCTTGGCCGAGGCCAGCCAGCCCTGGCGAGGATCACTGCTGCGGCTGCGGCGCAATTCCTCCAGCAGTTCCTTCTCACGAGCGCTCAGGGCGTCTGGCAGCCGCAGCACGGGGGTGAGCAGCAGATCGCCCCGCCCCCCCGCTGCCGTGGGCCAGCCTTTGCCCTTGAGGCGGAGGCTGCGCCCCAGACTCATGCCAGGAGGCACCTGAACCGTGGCCACTCCATCGGGCGTGGCCACCTCCAGCTCGCCTCCAAGGGCCAATTCATCCAGGCTGAGGGGCAATTCAGCCCGCAGTTGCTCCCCATCGAGCCGCCAAACCGGATGGGGCTGCAGCTCGATTTGCAGGTAAAGATCCCCGCGCCGGCCCGTGCCGGGCTGAAGGTTGCCCTTGCCCTTGAGCCGGAGCCGGCCACCGGGCTTGATTCCCGCTGGAATGCGCACCTGCACACGCTCGTCGTTCACCGCCAGGGTGCGCTCGCAGCCGCGGAAGGCATCGCCGTAGGAGAGACTGAGGGTGGCCTCTGCGTCCAGGTTGACTGGGGTGGAGCGCCCGGCACCAGGGAAGCCACTGCTGAATCCGCCTGGAAATCCTCCGCTGAAGCCGCCAGGGAACCCCCCGCCGCTCGCTCCGCCAAAGCGGCCCAGTAGATCGTTGATGAAGTCGTCAAAGTTGCCATAGCGGCCGAAATCCACATCAAATCCACCGCTGCCGCTGCCGCCACCCATCTGGCTCCAGTACTGCCCGAACTGTTCGTAGCGCCGCCGCTTCTCGGGATCGGAGAGCACCTCATAGGCCTCGCTGATCTCCTTGAAGCGGGCTTCGGCGCCTTTGTCGCCGGGGTTCACATCTGGATGATGTTGGCGGGCCAGTTTGCGAAAGGCCCGTTTGATCGTTTCAGCGTCCGCACCACGCTCCACCCCCAGCACCTTGAAATAATCGCGATAGCCGTTGGCAGTCATGGTTTCAGGCTCCTTGGGGCATTCTCTCAGCCCGCATTGGGGAGGAGAAGCCATCGCATGGGGGGAAGGCCGTACGTCGGGTCACTGCACTTAGGCTGATCTCGGATGCCTTGCCCTTCCTGTCTCCATGGTTGTTCGCCGCACCTCGTCGTTGGGCCTTGCATTTCTGGGTTCGCTGGTTTGGGGATTCGGCGTCGGCGTGGTTCCCACCCTTGCCGCCCCTGTCCCTTCAGCTCCACTCAGCACCACGGCCAGCTTTGGCGAGGCCATGGAGCCCTCCACAGCCGATCAGCTGGCCTTGGTGGAGCACCTGCGCCGGCTGGGGGTGGTGTTTTACGGAGCATGGTGGTGCCCGGCGTGCTTCAAGCAAAAAAATCTCTTTGGCCAGCAAGCGGGCAACCAGCTGCCCTACATGGAATGCGACAAGACGGACGAGCAGCGTCAGCTCTGCCAACAGGCCAGCATCGGGGCTTACCCCACCTGGGTGATGGGAAAGGAAAGACTCGAGGGGGTGCAAACCCTGGAGCGCTTGAGCCAATGGAGCGGCTTTCGACGCCCCCTTGCTCCAGCAGCATCTCAAGCGGTGAGCAACTAGCCCTGACCCAAGGAAGTCAAGACTGTGACAGTCATCACTCTTATCAGCGATGCGGGGGAGCATTGTTGAGGAGCTGATCAACAGGTGCTCCATGCAGAAATCTGCGACCGGAGTGGATGTGCTCTCCTTGCTCACATCACCGTTGCACGACCTTCCAGCCTCCCTGGTGATCATTCTGGTGGCGACCACCCTGATGCTCACCACCCTCACAACCCTTTGGCTGAATCACACTCCACCTTCCCTTGAGCAGAGCATTGCTCCTCCAGAGATGGCGAATTACAGGTAACCCTTTCCTCAGGTTGCCCCTCTGCCATCGCTGACAACGTTGCTCCTGCATGCCTCGCTGGCATGCTCTAGGCAAAATGTCTGGATGCTCGCAAGACGCCTGTGGTGTTGGAGGTGGTGGCTGCCTTGGTGGTGGATCTCTCTGAACAGCGGCTGTTGGCTTTCGACCCAGCCGGAGGCCTGATCTATGCCGCTCTGGTCTCTACAGGCCGTGCAGAGACACCCACACCGACGGGGTCCTTCGTTGTGGATCGCAAGTATGAAGAAACCTCCATGGTGGGCCGCGATTACCGGGTGCCGCTGGTGAGGAATGTGATGTGTTTGGCCGGTGGGGGGTTGGCTCCAGATCAGGTGTGCGTCCACCCGGCTCCATGGCAGGAGAGTGCCCGGGAGAGGTTCGGGGTGCCGCGCAGCCATGGCTGCATTCGCACCAGCTCGGCTACGGCCCGCTGGCTGTTTTCGCGCACGCCGGTGGGCACACCGGTCACGGTGCGCCCATGATTGACGGCAGACTGCCGACTCAACCTTGCTGCTGAAGATTCAGCGAAGTGGTGAGGCCGGCCTGTTGAAGCCGACGGTAGAGGTGATGGGCCGCGCTGGGGTGGCCCTGAAACACGATGGCGCTGCCCGTGCGCTGCAGCAGAGACTCCATCCCTTTGGCCTCGCTGGCCGAGAGGGTCTCAATGGCTTCCTGCAACTTTTGGAGCACAGGGCGCAGGTCATTCAAGATCGAAATGGTGGCCAGTGGCTCAAGCGAAGCACGCTCTTGCACCAGTGGGGGAAGAAGGAAAGCGCGAGCCATGGAGCTTGCGAACGATTGACCATCACCCTATGGGGCGCCGGCACCAGGGGGCAGGGGGGGAGCCCGCTGCGGCCCGCTCTTGACAGCCTGCGCGAGCAGGTGGCTCAGCGGGAGTCAGGGCGTTTTGGCTTGGCCCTGCCCTGCCGTCAACAGATCCTGGAGGCCGATCACCTCCAGAGTTGATCCACGTTGCAACAGAAAGGTGGGGGTGCCTTGAAGGTTGAGGCGTTCGGCCAAAGCAAGGTCTTGGTTGATGGCACGCATGGAAGCATCACCGCTGCGATCCCGGGCAAACAGTTGCAGATTCAGGCCCAAGGTTTTGGCGATTTCGGTGTAAAGATCTTCGCCAAGTCTGGATTGGTTATTGAACAGGGCATCGTGGTATTGCCAAAATTTGCCCTGGCGACCAGCGGCCCAGGCAGCTCTGGCGGCGGGCAGCGCCTGCGGATGGATCTGGGTGAGCGGGAAGTGTTTGTAGACAACCTGGATGCGGTTCCCCTGCTGCGCCAGAAGCGCTTTCAACTTGCGATGGGCCTCGGCGCAATAGGGGCACTGAAAGTCTGAAAACTCCACGAGCAGGGTGTCTGCTTCGCTGCCTCCACGTTTGGGGGATTCCCCAATGATTTGGGCAGGCACGGGAAAAAGGGATCGGAGCAGCGCAGCCTGCTTCTCGCGTGCCTCGTCTTGCCGCTGCTGCTCGTAGCGATCGAGGGCCTCCAGAATGGCCGCCGGGTGGTTGCGGATCACCTCCAGCACCCGTTCTTCAAACCCTTTCTCCAGGGAGCTGGATTGGGCGGCCAGCGCTGGGGAGGGGAGCTGGAGCAGGAAGGGAAGGCTGACCAGGCCCCACCACATCAGAAACCCCCAATGTTGAACGCGACGCGCCCTCCCGCCGGGAGTGTGGCTCGGACGGACTGGAATCAAGGCAGAGCAATCAAGGCACACAAAAACCTATGGCAGCCCGGCTGTGTTCAACGCACAGCTGGTGACCAACCTCGCAGGGAGTGCCTCCCGATGATCCAAGGTTCGATCGGTTGGGCCGCCACAATGTGTTCCCGCAGGATGCGCTCCACCCGCTCAGGCGTGACGCCTCCATAGAGGATGCCCTCCGGCCAGATCAGCAGGATGGGCCCTTCCTGGCACACCCTCAGGCAATCCGCCTTCGTGCGCAGCACCACCCCTTGCGGTCGGGCAGGATCCTCCAGGCCCAAGCTGCGCACCAACCCTTTCAGCCGCTCCCAGGTGGCCGCACCCAGGGCTGGATCACAACACAAGGCCTTGTGGGGAGTGGCACACAGCAGCAGATGGTGGGCAATGGTGGTCATGGTGCTTGTGGCTGGCTGCGGGGATCAGCCCATCAGCAGGGGTTGGCCGTGACGACGGGCTGCAGCCTCCAGAGCCGCCTGACGGGCCCAGGCATCCACCGCCAGCACATCCTCCAGGCTGGGTTGGGCCTGCAGATCCCTCTGGTGTTGCTCGCACACCGTTTCGATCAGCCAGGGAATCGCCAAAAAGGGGATCTGCTCCTCGAGAAACAGCGCCACCGCCTGTTCATTCGCAGCGTTCATCACCGCAGGCATCGTGCCCCCCGCCCGGCCTGCGGCGTAGGCCAGCCCCATGCAGGGGTAGCGCACAGGATCGGGCTGCTGGAACGTGAGGGTGCCAAGGGCGGCCAGATCCAACCGGCGCCAGGGCGTCTCCATGCGCTCCGGCCAGCTCAGGCAGCAAAGGATGGGCAGCTTCATGTCGGGCCAGCCCAGCTGGGCCAAAACAGACGTGTCTGCCAGCTCCACCAGGGAGTGGATGATGCTCTGGGGATGGATCACGATCTCGATGGCGTCGTAAGCCATGCCGAAGAGGTAGTGGGCTTCAATCACCTCCAGGCCCTTGTTCATCAAGGTGGCGGAATCCACGGTGATCTTGCGCCCCATGACCCAGTTGGGATGGCTTGTGGCATCAGCCACGGTCACTTTGCTGAAATCGGCCGGATCCCAGTCGCGGAAGGCGCCACCAGAGGCCGTGAGCAGAATCCGCTTCAGCCCGGGTGGCGGCTGACCGGTGGACAGACGCGCCTGCTCCGGCCAGGGGACTCCCTGCAGGCACTGGAAAATCGCGGAATGCTCCGAATCGGCCGGCAGCAGGCGCGCCCCACTGGCGCGTAGTTCTGGCAGCACCACGGGCCCGGCTGCGATGAGCGTCTCCTTGTTGGCCAGGGCTACATCTTTGCCGGCCCGAATGGCCGCCAGGGTGGGCAACAAGCCCGCACAACCCACAATCCCTGCCACCACCAGATCAGCGCCTGCCCAGGCAGCCGCTGCGCAGAGGCCCTCCTGGCCGCCAAGAATCTCGGGCAGGGGAGAAGGGCGCAGAGCTGGCTCCAGCCCGGCAAGGCGCTCCTTCAGGGTGGACACGTCCTCCGGATCGGCCAGTGCGACTGCAGCCGGGCGGTGCCGCAGGATCTGCTCGATCAGCAGATCCAGATTCCGATTGGCGGTGAGGGCCACCACCCGGAAGCGATCGGGGAAGGCCTCGACAATGTCCAGGGTTTGGGTGCCGATGGAACCCGTGGAGCCGAGCACGCTGATGGCCTTCATGAACCCTCTTCGGCACGGATGGCCCCCAGTCTCCCACTGCCTCCAGCCGGCGCCCTTCGCCGGTTGAGGGGTGGCGCAGTTGACTGGGCCCAACGAAGGACCGCCCATGGCCTGGATGCAACGCTGGAATTTCATTGCACGCGCTCGCCTGGAGCGAGAGCTCTGGGACGCCTTTGAACGGGGGGAGGACCCTGAGGCGCTTGTGGCCCAGGCCCTTCAGGAGAGCCAGAGCGGGGATGACAACCAACGCTTCCGCCTGGAGGTGTGGCAGAGCACCCTGACGCGCATTCGAAAAATCGAAGCGCTCATGCGCGATCGGCAGCCACCAGCAGGGCCACCGCCAAGCTCGTCGCCAGTCCCCCCCCCGCCCTCAGCAGATCCAGAGTGAGGTCCTCCAGGACCGCCGGGGTCGGGCGCCCCATCCCCCGCAAACCCAATCCCACTTCGCGCCCCGCCAGCAGGCCGAGGAAGAGCCACGAGGTGCTCATCGGCAGGCGATTGCCACCGAGGAAGGCCAGCAACAGCAGCCCGTAGAGCAGGCTGATCACGGTGGTGGAGCGGGGATCGGCGCTCTGCCACTTGCTGCGCAGCCGTCCCTGGATGGGCCCACCCCCAAGGATCACGATCAGGGCCACAGCCCCGCAGAGCACGATCAGGCTCACCAGCAGCTCGCCGAGGCTCAGGCGGCGTGGCAGGTAGACGTAGATATTTGCCAGATCCTGCACCAGCCACTGGCTCCAGAGCGCAGCGGTGGCGAGCCATTGCAGCGCTGGCCAAGGCAGCGAGGGGGAGGGGCGCTCCCCTCCCTGCGGGCGCTCTCCCTCCAGCCAGGGCGCCAGGGTGCCGTACACCAGCGCAGCCCCCAGAAACGCCAGCCCATAGCCAGCCAGAGATTTCCTCAGCATCCCGCCGAGGTGCATCGGCGCCACAGCCGTGAGCACCAGGAACGAGGTGCTCACCGGCAGGCCGAAGCGGGTCAGCGCCAGGAGAGCGAGCAAGGGCAGCAGATCGCTCCAGCGCCAGGGGGTGGGCAGGGGAAAGTGCTCCAGCCTTCCCCAGGCTGGATCGCCTGCGCCAGCCATCCAGCTCAGCAGCAGCACCCCACAGAGCAGGCCCGCCAAGAACAGCCCCGGCCAGAGCCGCTGGCTGCTCCGAGGTCGGCTGGCCAGAAAGGGCCCCAGGGTTTGCAGCGCGTCATTGCCCATCACAGCGAGGCTGGCCATGCCAAACGCCGCTGCCTGCAGAGGGCTCACTCCCGAATCCAGATAGTCACCCCCCCAGGTTTGTCCACTAGCTCCACCCCCTGATCACGCAGCTCGGCACGGATGCGATCAGCCTCGCCAAAGTTGCGGGCCGCCTTCGCCTGCTTGCGTTGCTCCACCAGGGCTTCGATGGCCTCAGGGCTCAGCCCCGCTTCGGCGCTGAGGGAGATCTCCGGCTCGGCGGCCAGCCCCAACACTCCCGCCAGCTCCACCAGCAACTGCCAGCGGGGTTCCAACAGGAGCTGGGCCGGGCTGGGAACCTCGTTGATGTGCAGCTGGTTGGCCAGAGCCCTCAGGGGTCTTGCCAAATCAAAGAGCTCACCCAGCGCCGCCGAGGTGTTCAGGTCATCGTCCATGGCGGCGATGAATCGGCTGCGGCTGGCGGCCAGCTCCTCTGCCAAGCCCTCTGGCGCGATGGGTTTGGCGGCGCCCCAGCCCAGGGGTGCCCAGTGGCGCTCGCCAAGCGAAAGGGCGGCATTGAGGCCCTTCCATCCGGTGGCAGCGGCCTCCAGCGCTGTGGCCATGAAATCCAGGGGTCTGCGGTAGTGGGCTTGCAGCACGAAGAAGCGAAGCGTCATCGGGCTGACACCGCTGGCGAGCAGGGAGCGGATGGTGGTGAAGTTGCCGAGGGATTTCGACATTTTTTCTCCGCCCACGTTCACCATGCCGTTGTGCAGCCAGTAACGAGCCAGCGGTTTGCCGGTGACCGCTTCCGATTGGGCGATTTCATTTTCGTGGTGGGGAAAGATCAGGTCAGCGCCACCCAGGTGCAGATCGATCGTTTCGCCGAGTTCCTGGCTCACCATCGCTGAGCATTCAATGTGCCAACCAGGCCGGCCCGGCCCCCATTCAGAGGGGTAGCTGGTTTCATCAGGTTTGGCGCCTTTCCAAAGGGCGAAATCAAAGGGGTGGCGCTTGCGGGCCTCCTCTGCGGCGCTGAGGCGTCCGCTGGCCCCCTCCTCCTGTTGATTGAGATCGCGGCCGCTCAACTTGCCGTAGTTGGGGTAGCCCATGACGGAGAAATACACATCGCCATCGGCGCCGTAGGCCATCCCCTTGGCCTGCAGCTCCCCGATCAGTTGCCGGATCCCATCCAGGCAGCGGGTGGCCCTGGGCATGCGATCAGGCGGCAGGATATTGAGCCGGCCCAAATCCTCCAAGGCCAACCGCAAATTGCTCTCGCTCACCTCCTCCATGGAGCGGCCTTCCTGGGCGGCCCGCTTGAGGATTTTGTCATCGATGTCGGTGACATTTTGAACATAGGTGACGGCATAGCCACACCACATCAAGTAGCGGCGCAGCACATCCCAAACGATGTAGCTGCGAGCATGGCCGAGATGGCAGAGGTCATAGACCGTGATGCCACAGCAGTAGATCGAGACCCGACCGGGCTCGATCGGCTCAAAGAGCTCCAGATGGCGGGTGAGGGTGTTGGTGAGCCGCAGCGGCAAGGGCACAACCGGCCCATGTGCCGGCGCTGGATTCAGGAGGCACCGTAGGCGCAAGAGGGGGGGGCTTAGACCCGGCCTGCCAACCCGATGCGCTCTCCGTGGTACGAGGCCCGTTCTCGCACGGCCTCACACCAGCTTTGCTGCCCCAAATACCAGGCCACAGTCTCCGCCAAGCCCGATTCAAAACTGTGGCGAGGCCTCCAGCCCAATTCCCCTTCGATCCGGCCGGGGTCGATGGCGTAGCGCCTGTCGTGTCCCGGCCGATCGGTGACCGAGGTGATCAGCCGACCGTGGGGGGCTCCGGTTGGATGAAGGGAATCCATCAGGCTGCAGATGGCCTCCACCACCTGGCGGTTGGTGCGCTCGCCGTGGCCCCCCACGCAGTAGCTGCTGCCGCATTGGCCGCGGCTGGCGGCTAGGAGCAGGGCATCCACATGGTCTTCCACATACAGCCAATCGCGCACATTGAGACCGTCGCCGTAGACAGGGATGGGCTCGCCGGCCAACGCCTTGAGGATCACCACCGGGATGAGTTTTTCGGGAAACTGCCAGGGGCCGAAGTTGTTGCTGCAATTGGTGAGCACCACCGGCAACCCGTAGGTGTGATGCCAGGCATTCACCAGGTGGTCGCTGGCGGCCTTGCTGGCGGAGTAAGGGCTGCGGGGGTCGTAGGGCGTGGACTCAGAGAACCTTCCTTCCGGGCCCAGGGAACCAAACACCTCATCGGTGCTGATGTGATGAAGGCGAAAGTGCTCCTGCCGCTCCGCCTTGAGGCGCTGCCAATGGGCCCGCACGGCCTCCAGCAGTGAAAAGGTGCCTTGCACATTGCTGGCGATGAAGGCATCTGGCCCTTCAATCGAGCGATCCACGTGGCTTTCAGCGGCCAGATGCATCACCAGGTCTGGGTTGGCCTGTTCAACCGCCGCCATGGTGGCCTCCCCATCGGCCAGATCCACCTTGAGGAATTGGTGTCGACTCTCGGGTCCACTGGAGGGTTCACCGGCCTCGTTGAGCACCATCTCGATGCTGCTGAGATCACTGGCGTAGCCCAATTTGTCGAGATTGAAGACGGTGACATCACTCTCCCTGAGCAGCCGCCGCACCACAGCACCACCGATGAAGCCGGCGCCGCCGGTCACCAAGATGCGCCGGCGACCGGCGAGGAGGGAAGGGAGGTCAACCATGGCTTTGAGGGATCAACTGCAGGGGTGGGAGTGGAAGGGATGGCCTTTCAAAGGGAGGGCGGGATGCGGGCCAACACCTCAGCCAGGGCCGCCCGCCAGTGCTGAGCGGGCAACGCCAGTTGTTGGCGCGTGGCCCGGCAGTCGAGCAGGGAGTAGGAGGGCCGTCGCGCGGGAGTGGGGTAGTCCTCTGTTCCGATCGGGCGCACTTCGGCGGCTTTTGGTAGCAAGCCCCGGGCCACGGCGAACTCGCCGATCGCCACTGCGAAGTCGTACCAGCTGGCTGCACCGGCATCACTCCAGTGATGAATCCCGGAGATCTTTCGCTCCAACACCCGCCAGCAGGCTTGGGCGAGGGTGTGCGTGGCCGTCGGGCAGCCCACCTGATCGGCGATCACCCCCAGCGGCTCGGCAGCCGCAGCTTTTTGACGGTGCAGCCTGAGCATCGTCAAGCAAAAGTTTTGGCCCACGGGGCCATACACCCAGCTGGTGCGCAGCAGGCAAGAGCGCTCAGCGGTGAGCAGCTCGCAGACGCGCCGCTCACCCTCTGCCTTGGTGGCGCCGTAGACCCCAAGGGGATCCCTCGCCTGATCTGGTCTGTAGGGGAACCCTTGGCAGCCGTTGAAGACGAAATCCGTGCTGATGTGCAGAAGATGGCCAGCCGTTTCCGCCAAAGCCCGGGCGAAAGCTTCGGGGGCTCCAGCGTTCACCCGCATGGCGAGGTCAGGCTCGCTCTCTGCCCGATCCACGGCGGTGTAAGCCCCGGCGTTGAGCACCCAATCGGGTCGATGCTCGAAAACCGCTTCACGGCAGGCCTCTGGATCACCCAGATCGAGGTTCTCTCTCGCCAGGGCGATCACCTCAACCTCGGCTGGTCTGGAGGCCAGCAGCGCCCGTCCCAGTTGTCCCCCACATCCAGTGATCAGCACCTTGAGAGGAGCTGTCATGGAAACACCTCACCCTTCCTGGAGGCTTCCTCCAAGGTGGGTGCCTGGAGATCTTTGTCCGAAACGCTGGGAGATGGGGCCCCAGGGGGAAACGGCCAGTCGATGGCTAAGGCAGGGTCATCCCAACGGAGGGAGCGCTCGGCGTCGCGGTTCCAGAAATCGGTTGTTTTGTAGAGCACCTCAGCCGTGTCACTGATCACCAGAAAGCCATGGGCAAAGCCGGCTGGCACCCAAAGCTGGCGGTGATTCTCTGCGCTGAGATGGGCCCCGACCCACTGGCCAAAAGTGGGGGAACTGGCCCGGATGTCGACAGCGACATCGAAAATCTCACCCACCACGCAACGCACCAATTTTCCTTGTGCGTGGGGAGGGAGTTGGTAGTGCAATCCCCTCAGCACCAACCGGGAGGAACGGGATTGGTTGTCTTGCACGAAACCAGGGGCTTCCTCCGGGGCCAGCTCGAGGGCATCGGCAAACCGTCTCTGATTCCAGGTTTCCAAAAAGTAGCCACGGGCATCTCCGAACACCTGCGGAGCGAGCAGGAGGGGGCCAACGATGGGGAAACGCTCAATCTGCATGGGGACTGTCGAGCAACTGAAGGAGGTAGGTGCCGTAACCACTTTTCTTTTGGGGCTCCGCCAGCTGGCTCAGCTGAGCATCGTCAATCCAACCCATGCGCCAGGCCACTTCTTCAGGGCAACCCACCTTGAGGCCCTGCCGGTGTTCCAGGGTGCGGATGTAACTGGAGGCTTCATGAAGAGAATCAGGGGTGCCCGTATCCAGCCAGGCCATCCCCCGTCCCATCAGCTCCACCCGTAGCAACCCCGCTTCGAGATATTGCTTGTTGAGGTCGGTGATTTCCAGCTCGCCGCGCGGCGAAGGAACGACTTGACGGGCGCGCTCCACCACCGAACCGTCGTAGAAATACAAGCCTGTGATGGCATAGCGGGAGCGTGGATGCGTTGGTTTCTCCTCAATGCTGATCGCCCGGCCGCTGCCATCGAATTCGACAACCCCGTAGCGCTCAGGATCGCTCACGGGATAAGCAAAAACGGTGGCGCCCTCCTGCACGGTTTGGCTGCTCTGCAGCTGGGGAATGAGGTCATGACCGTGAAACAGGTTGTCACCCAACACCAGGGCGGCCGGAGATCCGGCGAGGAAGTCGGCCCCGATCAGGAAGGCTTGCGCCAACCCATCAGGACTTTTTTGCACGGCGTAGTGGATGCTGATCCCCCAGAGGGACCCGTCACCCAACAGCCTGGCAAAGGAGGCTTGATCGGCGGGGGTGGTGATGATCAGCACCTCCCTGATGCCCGCCAACATCAATGTTGTGAGCGGGTAATAAATCATCGGTTTGTCGTAAACCGGCATCAATTGTTTGCTCACCGCACAGGTGAGTGGCGCCAGCCGGGTGCCGCTGCCACCGGCAAGAATGATGCCCTTTCGATCGGTTTGCCCCGTCTTCACCTGGTTTCCGACAACGGCTGAAGTGTCTCACAAAAGCCCAGTGTCCTGCCTTCATGGCCTCCAGGAAAGGCTCTGGCCTACTTCGTTTCCATCCAATTCGCACCCACTCCTGTTTCCACCACCAGGGGCACCCGCAGTTGGATCACTCCCTCCATGGTCTGCCGAGTGAGATCCACCACCTCGTCCAGGGCCTCAGGAGCGGACTCAAGCACCAGTTCGTCGTGCACCTGCAGCAGCAGGCGGGCAGGCAGGTTGCGTTGGCTCAACTCGCGGTGAAGCTGAACCATGGCCAGCTTGATGATGTCGGCGCTGGATCCTTGGATCGGGGCATTGGCGGCGGCGCGCAGTTGCTGGGCCTCCAGCCCCCCCCGACGGGCACCCTCCAAGGGAATCTCAAGTGGGTCCTTGCCGAGGTGACGCCCCAGTCCTCCGGGATCGAAGTGGAAGGTGCGCCGGCGACCAAGGATGGTTTCTACATAACCTCGGCTGAGAGCCAGGCGCTCCTGCAACTCTAGAAAGGCAAACACCTTGGGATAACGCTGCCTGAAGCGTTGCAGGAATTCCTTGGCATGGCTCTGGGGCACTCCGGTTTCGCGGGCAAACCGTTGCACGCCCATCCCGTAGATGACACCAAAATTGATCGTTTTTCCCAGGCGCCTTTCCTCTGCTGAGACGGTGTCTTTCTCCAGCAACAATCTTGCTGTGAGGGCGTGCACATCATCGCCTTTGTTGTAGGCATCGATCAGCACTTCCTCCCCTGAGAGGTGGGTGAGGATGCGGAGTTCGATCTGGGAATAATCAGCGCTGATCATCTGCCAGCCCTCCTCGGGCAGGAAGGCTTTGCGAATGCGGCGACTGAAATCCGTGCGTACAGGGATGTTTTGCAGATTGGGATTGCTGCTGGAGAGGCGTCCGGTGGCAGTCACCGCTTGATTGAAATCAGTGTGCACCCTGCCCGTTTCCGGCTCCACCAGGGCAGGCAGGGCATCCACATAGGTGCTCCTCAGCTTGCTGAGGGTGCGATGGTTGAGCACCAGGGGGACGATCGGATGGTCATCTTCCAACCGCTCCAGCACGGTGGCGTCTGTGCTCCAGCCCGTTTTGGTTTTGCGCGATTTTTTCCGATCGAGCTTGAGGGTATCGAACAGCAGCATCTCAAGCTGCTTCGGGGAGCCCAAATTGAAAGCTTGGCCTGCCACCGCCTGGGCCTCGGCCTCCAGCTGATCCAGCTGGGCCCCCAGTTCCTGGCTCAGTTCCTTGAGATAGGCCTGATCGATGCGGATGCCTGTTGCCTCCATGGCTGCGAGCACAGGCTCCAGGGGAAGTTCCACCTCTGCGAGCAGGGCTGGCAGGGCAGGCCCCATGGCGGCCAAGGCCTCAGCCAGCCTGCCGGCCAATCTCCAGGTGAGATGCACATCCATGCCGCAGTAGTGGGCTGCGGCCTCGATCGGCACCTCCGCAAAACTGCTCTTGCGCCCCACCACGGCGCTGTAGCTCTCGGGTGTGAAGCCGAATTCCCGTTCGGCCATGGCCTCCAGATTGTGTTTGCCTGCTGGGTCCCGCAGGTAGTCCGCCAACAGGGTGTCCATCACCACGCCGGCGAGCGGCAGACCATGGCGCAGCAGGATCAGCCGGTCGTATTTGGTGTTTTGGAGGGATTTGGGATGCTGTGCGCTGGCCAGCCAGGGGCCCAGCGCTTGGAGCACCGTTTCCAGGGGCAACTGGCAGGCAGCCTGGGGAGATGCCGCTTCAGGCAGCAGAGAGGGGCTGCTCCCGGCTCGGTGGCCCAAAGGGATGTAGCTGAGGTCGTTCTCGCCGGGGCCCCAGCAGAAGCCAAGGCCCACCAACTCAGCGCGAAAGGGATTGAGCGAGGTGGTTTCCGTATCCAGTGCCACAGGATTGCCGCGGGCCTGGCAGGCCATGAGCGTGTTGAGGAGCTGCTGGAGGCCTTCTTGGCTCTGGATGATGGTCGGCTTGAGGGCAGGCTTGGCGGTCTGTTCGGGATGTTCGGAGAGCTGGATGGCCGCCTCGGGATCGGTTAGCGCCGGAGCGGTGCTCGTTGCCTGAGGTTGATTCTTGGATTGGGTGACACCAGCGGTGGAGAAGGTGGAGGCAAATCGTTCGGCCTGGCGCAGCAAGCTGAACAGTTCCAAGGTTCGCAACCGTTCTTCCAGGCCCACTTGGTTCACCTGCCCAAGCGAGAGGCGCGGGGGGGCGGCCAAGGGAACATCGCGATGGATTGCTGCCAGGTGCCTGGAGCGGAAGGCGCTCTCTCGCCCTTCCAGGAGCTTGGTGCGCAGGGCCCCCTTCTGCGCCTCGAGGGCGTCGTAGATCCCATCCAAGTTGCCATGGGCCTTCAGGAGGGTGATGGCGGTTTTGGGGCCCACGCCGCGCACGCCGGGAATGTTGTCAGAGCTGTCACCTGTGAGCGCCTTGAGATCCACCACGTCTTCCGGGGGAACCCCCAGCTTCTCCACCACGCCCTCCCGGCGAATCTCCTTGGGGCCTGAGCCTTTGTTGTTCGGTCCGCCTCCCAGATAGAGCACGGCGATGTCGCGCCCGTCATCCACCAGTTGAAACAGATCCCGGTCTCCTGAGAGGATGCGCACCCTCCAGCCCTCACTGGCCGCACGATCGGCCAGGGTGCCCAACACATCGTCCGCCTCGTAGCCCGGTGCCATCACCAACGGCAAATCGAGCTGGTCCTCCAGGATCTGCTGGAGATTGAGGAGGTCTGCAAAAAAGTGTTCGGGAGCAACGTCTCGGTTGGCTTTGTAAGTTGCATCGCTCTCGTGCCGGAAAGTGGGTTCGGCGGTGTCGAAGGCCACGGCCACGCCATCGGGTTTCCAATCGGTGCAGGTGTCGAGGAGGCTTTTCAAAAAGCCGAACGTGACGCTGGTGGGCACGCCATCCTTGGTGGAGAGCCCGCCATCTCCCCCCTTGGCAAAGGCATAAAAGCTTCGAAAGGCCAGGGAATGTCCATCAACCAGCAGCAGGAGAGGCTTGGGATCTGCCATGGCCAACCGTTCATCCACCCCGGATCGCCTCAGCCTGCCAGAGCCCATCCCAGTGCCAGTGGCCTGGCAGGGTCACCATGGCGGGGCGGCCCACTTCAGTCCCTGCGGGCGTTACCGCTGGTGGCTCCTGCGCCCTTTGTGCCCGGATCGCAGCGCCATCCTGTTTCTCGGCCTGAATCCCTCCACAGCCGACGGGGGCCGTGACGACCCCACCTTGCGTCGGCTGCGGGGATTGGCGACACGATGGGGCCATGGGCGTTTGCTTGTGCTCAACCTGTTTTCAACAGTGGCAAGCGATCCGGCCCAACTGCGTCGCTGCCCGCAGCCAGTGGGGGAGCACACCGATGCTTGGTTGGCCACGGCGCTGGGCTGGCTCCAGGCTCAGTCCCCACAGGCCCCTGGCCCGCCACCGCGCGTTTGGGTGGGCTGGGGTCACCAGGGGGGGCTCGATGGGCGCCATCGGGTCATGTTGGATCTGCTGCGATGCTGGGGAGGCGAAGTGGTGTGTGTAGGGGTCACCCGCGAGGGCCATCCCCGCCACCCCCTTTACTGCCGGGCTAGTCAACCGCCCCTGCCCTTTGTTGTGTCCCCCCCTCCATGTCCCGCGTTCCACGTCGCTACGCCATCCACTTGATTTTGAGCGGCGGCCACGAAGAAGTCGTGCATTTCCCCACGCTCGAAGCTTTTCAGCAGTGGTACACCAGTGCTCTCCATGGGGGGGCAACAGCCGAGACCTTCATCAATGTGCCGATTGGCGAACTGGAAGGTGAGTATTTGTTGGTTCGTGCTGGAAGCGTGATCGGCCTGCGGGTGGAGCCGCTGTTTGGCACGCTTGATGATTGAGTGACGCCGGGGCCTGGCAGCGCATCAATTGAGAATGTTGCTCAGGAGACTGCGGCTGCAATGCGTTCTCGGTCTTCTCCGAGGGGATGGAGCAGCTGCCAGGAGCTGAGCAGATCCGGGCCGTGCAGGGCCCCGAGAAGGGCTGCCCGCAAACTTTTCATCATCAGCCCTTTTTTGGCTCCAGCCGCCGCAGCGGAATCTTCGAGCAACCGTTGGGCCTTCTGGGTGTCCAGGGCTGAGTTGGCAGGGGGCAGTTGGCCTTGCAGAGCGGCGAGACAGGCCCTGGATTGGGGTTGTTGCAGAACCTCCATCGCTTGCAGGTCTGGTTCGGGCCGCTCGAAGAATGGGGCGGCCTGAGAAACCCCATCCGCCAGCAAGGTGAGCGAGGGGCCAAGAAGGTTGCAGAGGTCTTCAAGCCACTGGCTCTGGAGAGCTGCGGAGGATCGCGAATCATCGAGCCAACCCTTGGCGGCCCAGAGCGGCTGGAGCCTCTCGAGCAGTTGCCGAGGGGGCAACCCATGCAGCACCTGGGCGTTGAGCCAATTGAGCTTCTCCCAGTCAAAGCGCGCGCCTGCCCGGTTCACGCGCTCGAAACCAAACACGGTGGCAGCCTCCTCCAGGGTGAAACGCTCCCCCATTCCCTCTGGAGGAGACCAACCCAGCAGGGTCATGTAATTCGTGAGGGCTTCGGGTGTGTACCCCAGTGATTGAAAATCGCTGATGGAGGTGACGCCATCCCGTTTGGAAAGCTTGCGCCCCTCCTGATTGAGGATCAAGGGGGTGTGGGCGAACTGTGGGAGGGGAAGCCCCAAGGCTTCGTAAAGAAGAATCTGCTTGGCCGTGTTGGCAATGTGGTCTTCACCACGAATCACATGGCTGATCGCCATGGCCGCATCATCGACCACCACCACCAAGTTGTAGAGGGGATCGCCAATCTCTCCAGCTGGAGCGCGACGGGCGATCACCATGTCTCCGCCCAGATCGGCTCCAGACCAACGCATGTCGCCACGCACCATGTCCTGCCAACCGATCGAGCGTGCATCGTCGATGCGGAAGCGCACCACGGCCTGACGCCCCTCTGCAAGGAAGGCCTGCTCTTGGGCAGCCGTGAGGTGTCGATGTCTGTTGTCGTAGCGGGGAGCTTCTTTTCGCCCCATCTGCCATTCTCGAAGGGCAGTGAGCTCCTCCTCGCTGGTGTAGCAGCGGTAGGCCTGGCCACTGGCGAGAAGCTGGGCGATTGAGGCCCGGTGGAGCTCGACCCTGGCGCTTTGGATCACCGGTTCTTCATCCCACTGAAGACCGAGCCAATGAAGCCCCTCCAGGATGTTGGCGGTGTACTCCGGCTTCGAGCGGTCGCGGTCGGTGTCTTCGATGCGCAAGAGGAACGATCCTCCATGCCGCCGGGCAAACAGCCAATTAAAAACAGCTGTGCGCGCCGTGCCGATGTGCAGGGTTCCTGTGGGACTGGGTGCGAGCCGGACGCGTACAGAAGGAGGGGCCGCTGCCATCAGCTCTCAGGGTCGTCCGAATGAAAAAGTGATGAAACCAACGGGACTGACGGGGCTCGAACCCGCAACTTCCGCCGTGACAGGGCGGTGCTCTAACCGATTGAACTACAGTCCCAAAAAGGAGTGCACCAGAAGAAGAATCTTCAGGTTTGTCCTTCGACGAAGTTGCCGACTCCTGCAGTATCGGCTGCCACGGTTCCTTCCGTCAAATGATTGCTCTGACCAGGAGGTGCTTCACCCCCCTGGCCAAAAAGCATCAGGGCCGGAAACCTGCAGGTTCAATCAGTCGCACCTGATTGCCGCGGGCCGTGAATTCCCGACCCTGGTCGCTTTGAACGACAACACGGCCACCAGATTTGACCCTGATGACCCTGGCGCGGACCCAACCCAAAGCCGCGGACTCCAGAACTTTGACCACATCACCGGGTTGAAGATCCAACTCCATGCTCGGAACGAGGAAACTACAAGGGGGGTGCATCGGACGCGCCGTGGAGGACTCGAACCCCCGACATCAGGTTTTGGAGACCTGCGTTCTACCAACTGAACTAACGGCGCAAGGCGATGCACCAAGGGTTGAAATCCCAATGGGAAACAACCTTGTTTCGAGGGATGATCTCCCTCAGCGATCGAAGCGCTGCTTGACCCGAGTGGCTTTACCCACCCGATCGCGCAGATAGAAGAGCTTCGCTCTACGCACCTTACCGCGGCGCTCCACCTTCACGGAAGCAACCTGGGGGCTATGCAGCAAGAAAACCCTTTCCACACCGATGCCCTGAAAAATTCTGCGCACCGTGATGGTTTCGTTCAAGCCTCCGTGGCGCTTGGCGATCACAACACCTTCATAAGGCTGAATTCGCTCTTTGTTGCCTTCCCGAATCCGCACACCGACACGGACCGTGTCGCCGACAAAGATCTCGGGCAGATCGCTCTTCAGCTGCTCAGCCTCAAACGCCGCGATCAGCGCCTGAGCGCTGAGTTTGCCGGTGACCACTTGACGGGTTGTCGCTACGGTCTCTGCAGGGGGCGCCTCCTTGGTGGCAGTTGTCGAGGTGGCTTCAGGGAGGACATCAGAGCTTGTGGCCTCCGCAGGAGTGCCCTGCACGCCACTGGTGGCAGGGGCATCGTTCAGATCGGCCGCCGGCCCATCTGACGGGGGTAATGTCGAGCTCTCGGGAGGTTCCGCAGCCATTCCAGCGTCCTAAAAGTTGCGCCAAACGACGACCTTACTCGGTCAGGGGCCCCCACGTCCTTTCACCCCTGCCCTTCGTTGGAGCCGCTGCCAGAGCATCAGCGCACCGCTGCCCACCATCCAAAGCAGGCCCAGACCATTGAGAAGCACGTAGAGCGTTTCCCCGTGTTTGCCAAGCCATGGTTTCAGCCATTCCCCTTCATGCAGGGTCATCAGGGGATGGCTTTGGTCTCGTCCCCATCCCAGCCAATCCCGCACCACTCTGTAAGCCACGCCGGTGGAGGCTGTGAGCAGAAGGGGGGCCAGCACAAAGGGGGCCACCGTGGCATGGGCCTGTCTGCACCTCAGCATCAGGGACTGGGAAGGGAGGGAGGGGGAACCTTCAGCCATGGGCTGGGGCGCAGCGATCAACAGTTCACCGATAGCGTGGACATTCTGTTTTGTCCTTCCGGGGTCCCCAGCCGCTGCCATGAATCTCTTTGCTGATTTGCTTGCGTCTTCCGGCGGTGATCAAGGCCAGAAGAAAGGGGCCTCCGGGCTCCTGACCAAAAGCGGCCCTCGCATTGCCAACAACCGCCGTGGCGTGGAGGTGAAGTCGGCGCGGGAGATTGCCACCATGCGCACAGCCAGCCGCATCGTGGCCACCGTGTTGCGGGAGATCACCGACATGGTGGCTCCGGGGATGACCACAGGTGATCTGGATCGTTTTGCCGAGAAGCGCATCCGGGAAATGGGAGCCGTGCCCAGCTTCAAGGGCTATCACGGCTTTCCTTCCAGCATCTGCGCGAGCATCAACCATGAAGTGGTCCATGGGATCCCGAGTGGCAAGCGGGTGATCAAGGAGGGCGATCTCCTCAAGGTGGATACGGGAGCCTGCTTTGAGGGTTATCACGGCGATAGCTGCATCACGATTGGGGTGGGCTCATCGGTGCAGGAGGAGGCTCTGCGGCTCAGCCGCGTGGCCCAGGAAGCCCTGATGCGTGGATTGGCCACCATTCGTGCCGGGAGCAGCTTGCTGGAGCTGGCGGGGGCGGTGCAGGATCACGTCGAAGCCCATGGCTATGCGGTGGTGGAGGATTTCACCGGCCACGGGGTGGGCAGAAACCTTCACGAAGAACCTTCCGTGTTCAATTACCGCACCCGCGATCTGCCGAACATGGTTCTGCGCCCGGGGATGACGTTGGCGGTGGAGCCGATCTTGAATGCGGGCAGCAAAGCTTGCCGCACCCTCAAGGATCGCTGGACCGTCGTGACGGTCGACGGCAGCCTCTCCGCCCAGTGGGAGCACACGATCGTGGTGAGCAGCGATGGCTGTGAAATTCTCACCGACCGAGACTTCTAGAGCGGCTTGGGCTCTCCTCGGGTGAGCCAGCGGAAGTAGGCCCAACGGCTCAGGGTTGCTAAAGGCATCAGCACATAGGTGAGGGGGTTGATGCTGACAATGATCAGACTGCAGTTCCAGTCGGCCTGGCGCAGGATTTCTCTGGCCACCCAATCCGCGGAGAGCACTCCGTAAGGATTGAGTTCGGAGCGGAAAGGTCCCAAAACGAGACGCCGCAGCCGAAGGGCCGGGCCAGCTCGGGTCCCGCTGGTGTCTGAGGCCAGATCGAGGGCCCGCAGGCTCAAGAGTTGCCCCCAGAGACGCTTGCTGATCTCATAGAGGGGGCTCAGGGCGGGTTGGATCTCCGCTTCGGAGGTGTTGACCCACACCTCTCCTGGCGCCTCACGCTTGGCCACCTCCTTGGCAAAGAGTTCGATCAAGCGCCAGTGGCTCAGCGCGTTGACGTCCAGCGCCAGGCTCACCGCTTCAGGGCTGCGTCCCATCGGTTGGTTGAGCCCATGGTTGAGCACAAGCAGATCCACCTCCGCAAGCACGGGCACCAGCTCCTTCTCAAAGCCCCCCTGCCAGCTCACCTGCCTCAAGGGAATGCTCTGCCCTCGGGGATCCAGGACCTGCAAAGGGCGCGCCTGCCCTCCCTCTGGCCTGTGGGTGAGGGCGATCAGATGGGCTCCGCGGCCATGCCAGCGCCGGATCAGAGCCTGGCCCAGGGCTCCGCTGGCTCCAGTGATGGCCACAGTGGGGCGGGGCTTGCCGGCGTCGTCGGGGGCGTGGGAGACGGGCTCCATGGGGTTTCGCCGAGGGGGCACAGCCTGGTAGGCATCCGCCGGGCTGCAAGAATCTGCCACAGCTTGGCTCCGTTGAGGCCTCTCCATGCCCAGCCCGCTGCTGATTGGCTCCTGTGAACCCTTCAGCGGCAAGTCGGCTGTCGTGCTCGGCCTGGCCCAACAGCTCCGCCGCAAAGGCCACGCCTTTTCCTTTGGCAAACCTCTGGCCACCTGCCTGGAACCCCAGGAGATCCACCAGCCTGGTGACCCCTTGCTGGACGCCGATGTCCGCTTCATCGGCGCCACCCTTGGCCTGGAGGAAGCTCAGCTCATCCCTTCCTTGGCTGTGCTGGAGCCAGCCTCGGCCCACCAGCGGCTCTTGAGCGGGGTGGTGGGCCCCATCGAGGGGATGGAAGGGCTCCAGGCCCGGCTCCACGATGGCCAGGCGGGCCTGGTGATCCTGGAGGGTGCGGGACGACTGAGTGAAGGGTGGATGTTTGGCTTGGGACTGGTGCCGCTGGCCCGGGCGCTGCAGGCTGTGGTGGTGTTGGTGCACCCCTGGCAGGACAGCAGGGATGTGGAACCTTTGTTGGAGGTCCAGAGCCAGTTGGGCCCCCTCCTGGCAGGGGTGGTGATCAACGGTGTGCCCCCCGGGGCATTGGCGTCTCTGCGTCAGGATATCGTTCCCGCTTTGGAGGGCTTTGGCCTGCCGGTTCTGGGCGTGTTGCCCAGAAGCCCGCTGTTGAGGAGCGTCACCGTTGAAGAACTCAGCCGACGGCTTGGGGCGCGGGTTCTCTGCTCCCGTGAACGGCTCGATCTCTTGGTCGAAACCCTCTCCATTGGTGCGATGAATGTGAATTCCGCCATGGAATTCTTCCGGCGTCGCCGCAACATGGCTGTGGTGACAGGCGCCGATCGAACGGACATCCAGCTCGCTGCCCTTGAGGCCTCCACCCAATGCCTGATCCTCACGGGCGTGGGGGAGCCCTTGCCACAGCTCCTCAATCGGGCAGAAGAATTGGAGGTGCCGGTTCTCAAAGTCGACCATGACACCCTCACCACCGTTGAGGTGGTGGAGGGCGCCATCGGTCAAGTCCGCCTTCACGAAGCGGTGAAAGCCACCTACGCCATGCGGCTGGTCGAAGAGAATTGTCACTTCGAGAGGCTGTTTGAGCGGTTGAAACTGACCTGAGCCCCTGTAGCGCTGCTAGTTTCCAGAAGCGAAATGCGGGCGTACGACGGGTGACCCTGTCTCTCGATCTTCCGGCTCTTGACAGGATTGACACCCTGGCTCAGGAGTTGGCCATGCTCCAGGACACAGGCAAGCGTCGGATCGCCATTCTCGGCAGTCGACACGTGCCTGTGGTGTCGATCCACTTGGTGGAACTGGTGGCCCGCTCCCTGGCCCAGGAGGGGCACAATCTCATCACCTCAGGCGCCCAGGGCGTGAATTCAGCGGTGATCCGCAGCGTTCTGGCCGTGGATCCGGGCCGGCTCACGGTGTTGCTGCCCCAGAGCCTGGAGCGCCAGCCCGCCGAGTCTCGCGACCAACTTGAGCAGGTGTTGCATCTGGTGGAGAAACCAGAGCACGATGAACTGCCCCTGCCGATGGCCAGCAGCCTCTGCAACCAAGACATCATCAGCCGCTGCGATCAGCTGATCTGCTACGCCTTCCACGACAGTGAAACTCTCCTCTCCAGCTGCCGCACGGCCGAAGACATGGGGAAAGTGGTGAGCCTTCTGTTTTTCGATTGATCACGCGTCGCTGTTGGTTCTGGCGATCACCTGCAGGCAATTTCCCTCCCGCCCCATCACGGTCACCCGTTCGCCAGGGCTGAGGGTTCTTTCGGGCTCCATGTTTTGGGCGGCCCAGCTCTGCCCCTGCCATTGCACCCTGCCGCGGCCATCCGGGGCAAAAGCACCAATCACCTTGGCCTGATCCGCCTGCGGTGCCGGCAACAGACTCTGTGGGTCGGCCGGTTGGGCAGACCAGCGCCGGATGAGCCCGTAGCCGATCGCCACCGCGCTGAAAAACGTCACGACCTGCGCCCAAGCCGGGAGGGCAAGGGCGGCCAACAGCAGGGCGAGCAGCAGGGCCGCGGATCCGCCGACCAGAAGCAAGCCATCACTATCGATGCCGAGCAAGACAAGCAGCCACAGGGCCGTGGCAACCAGGAGCCAGAGCAGAGGGGGAGGCGGCATGGCTGAGAGCGGGCCCAACGCATCTTCTTCCCTAGCCTGGAGCCACGCTGCCAAGAGTCATGGAACCCCTGATCCCTTTGGTGTTGGTGCTGCTTGGCGCCCTTGGCGTGAGCAGCGTGAAGGTAACGAGCAGCAGCCGCTCGATGTTGGTGGAGCGGCTCGGCAAATACAACCGGCAGCTCACGCCGGGCCTCTCGTTTGTGTTGCCAGGCGTGGAGAAGGTGGTGAGCCATGAATCGCTCAAAGAGCGCGTGCTCGACATTCCCCCTCAGCAATGCATCACCCGCGACAACGTCTCCATCGAAGTGGATGCAGTGGTGTATTGGCAGTTGTTGGAACATGCCCGCGCCTATTACGCCGTGGACAACCTGCAGGCGGCGATGGTGAACCTTGTGCTCACCCAGATCCGCGCCGAGATGGGCAAGCTTGACCTGGACCAAACCTTCACAACGCGCGCCGAGGTCAATGAGGTGCTGTTGCGAGAGCTGGATGAGGCCACCGATCCCTGGGGGGTGAAGGTGACCCGGGTGGAACTGCGCGACATCCACCCCACACCGGGCGTGCAGCAAGCCATGGAGCAACAGATGACGGCTGAACGGGAAAAACGGGCCGCCATTTTGCGATCGGAAGGAGAGAAGGAATCCCAGGTGAATGCGGCCCGGGGCCGTGCCGAGGCCCTGGTGCTCGATGCCAAAGCGAAGCAGGAGGCGCTGTTGCTGGAGGCTGAAGCCCAGGCCCAGCAGCAACGGCTGCTAGCCAAGGCGCGGGCGGAGGCCGCCGCTGAGCTGGCCGCCGCCATCGAGGCCCATCCCGCGGCGGCGGAGGGCTTGCGGCTTCTCCTGGCCAAGGATTGGATGGCCATGGGGCAGGAGATGGCCCGCTCCCAAGGGGGCAGCGTGCTCATGGTGGATCCCCAGAGCCCGGCGAGCCTGCTGGCGGCGCTCAAGGGGCTGCAGGAGAAGGGATGAGGCAGAGGATGGAAGCCACCAGTTATCACCCCCCAAGCCACCTGTTGGAGGTGTTGCAAAAGATCGAATATGAAGAGGCATTGCAGGACGGGGATCCTCGCTATGTGGATTCGCGGGAAGCGCGGGGCAGCGAGAAAACCTTCACCCGCTTGGCGCGGAAGTTTGGCTGGGATCCGGCGAGCAACGCTTTCTTTGCGCCCTATGAAAAGCACATCTTGTTTTTTGGCCACATCGGCATCGGTAAAACCACTGAATTGCGCCGTTATGCCGGCCAGCTGAATGCGTCCAGACGCTTTTTTGTGGTGGAAGTGGATGTGCTCGCCAAGCTGGACCGCAACAACCTGCAGTACACCGAAGTGCTGATGGCCATGGCGGAGTCGTTGCTGGAGCGGCTCCAGGCCGATGGCTATGAGCTGGCGGACGACGCCCTTGAGCCCATGCGGCGCTGGTTTGGGACTGTGGTGCAAACCCAAGCCACGAGTCGGGAACTTACGGCTGAAGTGAAGACCTCAGCTGGAGTTGGCGGTGGAATTCCTGGCCTGATCAAGCTCTTGGCCACCTTTACGACGGCGTTCAAGACGGGAGCCAGTCAGAAGAGCGAATGGCGGCAGGAAATACGCAATGATTTCACCCAGTTGTCGGAGGCTTTCAACACCCTGATTCAGAAGGCTGAGGCCACTCTGGCCCAGGACGCCCGTGCGGAACGCGTGCTGTTTCTGATTGATGGAACCGACAAGATGCGCGGGGAGGACACCCAGCAATTCTTCGTGCAGGATGCGGAGCAGCTGCTGGCGATCAAGACGCTGGTGATTTATACGGCGCCGCTGCATTTGAAGTTTGACGGTCGTCTTGGCGGCAAACTCGATGCCGAAATCGTCTTGCCCATGATGAAGCTCCAGCAATGCGATGGCAGCCCCTTTGAACCCGGGCTGAGGACGATGCGAGCCATCCTGCTCTTGCGTGCCGACCGCTCCCTGTTTGCCAGTAAGGCGGAGGTGGAACGTCTGGTGGAGTTCAGCGGCGGCCATCCGCGGGAGCTGTTGCGTTTGTTGAAGCTTTGTTGTGAGGTGGCCGACGATTTGATCAATGCCGACGTGGTGCAGACGGCGATCGAGAAGTTGGCGGCCGATTACCGCTACTTCCTCAAACCTGCCGACTATGCCTTGCTCAAGGCGATCGACAGCAACCCTGCCCACGGCGGCAACGATGAGCGCGCCCAAGATTTGTTGCATCGGCTGGCGCTGCTCCAATACAACGATGGCGCTTGGCGCCGCAGCCACCCTGTGGTGCGCACCTTGGAGGGATATGCGCTGGCGCCAGCCCCATCCCCTGAGGCAGCGGCGGCTGCTGATGCCGCGGGAGCGGCCTGATCCGGAGCCGGCCCACCATGGACCGATCTGCCTTTGGCATCCATCAAGCAATGTTGGCCGAAGCCCGCCACCTGCCAGGCTCTTGCCACGACGACTTTCTTCGCCTGTGCCGCTCCCTGATTCATGGAGCGGAGTTTCAGTGGCTGCTGGTGGAGGCTCCCGATGAGGGATTGCGTCGCCAGGTGATGGACGCCCTCGACCGGGTGCTGCAGCGCGGCGGACTGCGGAGCGATCGGCTGCCGCTCAGCGACAAGATTGTGGATGTGCCGATGCTGGAAGCCCGGCTGATGAACAACGCGCGCCAGGCGCCCGTGGTGCATGTGATCGGCCGGCCGGGCTGGTTTGATGCCGCTCGCTGGGAGGCCTTCAACACCCGCCGGGAGCGCCTGGCCGCCGCTGCCCGGGCCCGACTGGTGTTTTGGCTGGACGGGGAGGCGATTGCCCTCGCTTCTCGCAGCGCGCCTGATCTCTGGTCTTGGCGG
>JBJTWN010000026.1:0-3436 GCA_046081785.1 Cyanobium sp. | reverse complement strand
GTGACCGTCGGGGTAGCAATCAATATCTTCGGGATGGCTCTACCGTTCACCGTCCTTCCCCTTTGGACAATGGAGCACTTTGGACTACCAAGCGGTGGTGGCTCGATTGTATGGATGCGTCAGGCGTGGTTGTTGCTGTTATTCATCTCACTCCTTTATATTCCGGGAGGCTTGGATCCCGAGCGTTACAAGGCGAACGCCTGGTTTGCTGTCACTGGGACAACACACTAGGATGCGGTAACGTTATTAGGTCAGAGAAAAGGGCTCGGAAGAGCCCTTTTTGCAAAATTGAGATGCTTGCAAGGGGAAGAGTCCCAACCCGCTCGCCTGCTACTCAATCAATTCAGAGCGTCTTCAGATATTCAAGCAATGAATTGCGATCATCAGGTGACAACTCTGTTCCATAAGAATGGCCTTGATTCCCATTCCCTTGGATTGTAACATTATAGCGCCATCCCTCAGACTCTGCTTCCTGTCCACTTGACATAAAGCCTACCCTTTGGCGATCAATCACATCGTAACCACGGATGAACACTTTGGGTCTGGCTTCTTGAGGTGAAAGCAGTGCCTCCAGGTTTGGCACAGAGCCGTTGTGCAGATAAGGCCCTGAAAGCCAGAGGCCATCGAGTGCTACGGCTACATAACCATCTGTTTTCTGAAGATCATGAAAATCATACGGATATCCATCGGCATAAGCACTGTAAGCATCAACAGCTTCTTGGGTCCACATCAGAAGTCGATTCTTGTCTGTGCCTACTTCTGTAACAGGAATCACGGTGCCCGTTCGCGCACCTCCTGGAGCATGACAGACAGCGCAGGACTGCGAAAAGATTGATGCTCCCTTCTCCGCCCTTGCCTTGTCGATCGGGAAGGGATAGCTCGGGGGTTGGGCGTCACTGACAAAGCTCTCAACGCGCTTCAGGCCTTCAAGATCAACTGACTGCAGGGTCGCACCATCACCAAGGGCACCCTCGATGATGGTTTCTTGAAGGGAACTCTCCAATCCATCCCAGTGATAGGCAAAACCACCGTGGGCCTTTTCGTTCCACAATGGCATCATGTCCGAATTTCCAACAGTACCGTCGTCTGGTAGTCCAAGCATACGGAACTTCACAGGATTGAAGGGATCAATTCTGCCTGGGCCCCAGGTCGGCCTACTGTCCATCCAGGCGTAGGAGTCTGCAAGCGCCAGAATTGCCTTCCTTGTCTGGGGAATGATAAGGCTTCGAAAGAGCACCCGTTCCACAGGGCCTAAGGAAGTTCGATTATTAATCAGTGGCATCAGTTTATCAGCGGTAAAACGAGGGTCTCGAGCACATTCGAAAAGGAATCGAAGATAGCGTTGAGAATCAAATCCAACCGCAGGACCTGCAGCAACGACCGCGCGCGTAGCATCTGGCGACGTTCGATAGGAAGCTGTGTGGCAAATGGCACAGTTGATACCCTGACGTTCAAATCCGATCCGCTTGCGTGTGATACCAACCGGTGTCTCCTTCCCCGGTTCCTCGAGCATCCCGAAGGATGCATATCCGGTTTGCCCTGAAACACCTGCATCCAGCTTGTCCTTGAACAGCTCGGGAAGAACAGCCCAAACTAGATACGGCATACCCTCTCGGTTTTCTGTGCCGATTGATGCATAGTTGAAATGATCACCGTCGCTCTCATAGGCCACCTGTGGCACCTCTCGGAAGAGATGGAACCATCCCAGAAAAGCCACAGTTCCAAGAATCAGGAGGATGGCAAGAAGGATGGCTGTACCAGCTCGCCCCAGGCCACGAATCAGAGAGGTCATCGGAAGCAAGATCAGTGGGGGAATAGTGATAGGGGCAGTCTCTTTTCAACGACAGGCCACGTGATGCCCTACTGGGACTAAGACAACTAGCTTTCAGACCGAAGTGCCTTCCAAAGGAGGACTCCCTCTACAGTACCAAAGACAAGGTCCACAATTGCAATGCTCAGAAAGCCAATGCTCTGCCTGAAAAAGAGAACGGCGATCAAGAAAAAGGATGATCCTCCGCCCCGGGTCACAAGAACAGACATCCAGGCTGAGACACGATAGCGATAGGGATCAATGGCTCCTGGGATGTACAGGATGCTGATTTCAAGAAGTAACAGGCCAGCACATCGCACCCAGATGATTGGATCTGGCACCTGCAGACTCAGCAGGCGAAGCAAGGATTCTGGTGCCAGGAGCAAGGGAAAGATGAACAAGGTATTCACGGCGATTCCCAGCCATGTCACGCGACCAAACCAAAGTGCGTAAGGATTGGTTGTCGGCTCGGTGGAAGTAGAGGTCATGGAAGCATGTCAGGAGACTGAGGAGGGATGATGAGTAACAGCCGCGTACCTTTGCGTGGTGTAAATCTGGAGACCCGACTGCCCTGATCTGGGAGTGAACAGGGTGGAATGACGGGCTGTCATTCCGGAGGCGATGTATCAACTCCAATCTCCACGCTGAACCTCCGCCAATGACTTGTCAAGTCATCGACTCAAGCGGTCATCCAGAGGTGGCGATGGGCGATGCGCCGGCCCGGCCGTCAGCCGCCTCTGGCCCGCCCTCCGGGGGCGAGCCAGGCGACTGTCGTGGGCCTGGTGTGGCTGCTGCGTTACGGGGTGGCAGCGGGGGATGGCTGTGCGGCCGGCAGCTCCTCCGTGGCCGGTGGGATCGCCGCCATCGAATCGAGCGAGAACGTCCGCCGGCCCTCCAGTTGCCAGTGCTAGCCCTTCTCTACCAGAACAGCACCCACCAGCCGCGTGATCGCCGCGTCGTTGGGGAAGATTCCCACCACCCTGGTGCGGCGTTTGATCTCCTCGTTGACCCGCTCGAGCAGGTTGGTGCTCCACAGCTTGAGCCAGTGCTGCTGCGGGAAGTGGCGGAATCCCAGCACGTCCTCCCGAGCTGATGCCATCAGCTCCGCGGCCTTGGGGAATTTGGCCGAGAGCATGGCTGCCACCTGATCCCACTGCTCTTCCACGGCGCTCCGGCCCTGCTGGTCGAACACCGAGCGCAGCGCTGCGGCCACCATTTCCTGCTGCGCTATTGCTTCGCAGATGCCTGCGGCTATTGGCACGGTCTGCAGGAGGTTGCACGCAAAGTGCACGCGGCAGCGGTGGCGGCGGCAGTTCGCGGGTGATGGGGACGGTGGGGACCGCCGCAAAGGCAGCGTTCGCCATGTGGCCAACCGGCTGAGCCAGAAGGAGCGGCAGCAGATCCTGGCGGTCTGCAACGAGCCGGAGTATGCCTCGCTGCCGCCGGCGCAGATCGTGCCCGCCTTGGCCGACCAGGGTGAGTACATGGCCTCCGAGAGCAGCTTCTACCGCGTGCTCCACGCCCACCAGCAGGTGCAGCGCCGGGGACGGGCCAGGCCGCCGCAGCAACCGCGCCCGGTGCCCAGGCGGCGTGCTGATGGCCCCAACCAGCTCTGGAGCTGGGACA
>JBJTWN010000025.1:0-49198 GCA_046081785.1 Cyanobium sp. | reverse complement strand
CCGCCCAGGGCCAAGTAGGCACAAGGGAACAGCAGCAGACCAGACCACCCCACAAATACGAAGCGGTCGCGCTTGAGCCAGTCGTCGAGGATGTCAAACCATCCCCGGGCCGCTGGCGCGCGTCCTACAGCAATCGTCATGGGGAGTGCTTTACGAAGCGTTACGTTTCGTATCGTAAGGGGAGAGGCCCCCTCCTGCGCTGCAAGCCAGGGAATCCGCCAGCAAATAAGCAAATTTGCTTACTGCCCCTCGAGATCTCTGGCCTGTGCCCTGGCCTCTGTTCTGGGGGCATCCCCGCGCTCTCTCATTTTTCGCTCGTCCTTCCGTCAAAGTGGGGCAGTTCCCCTTTCTGCCATGTACATCGTCGAGCTTTCCCTCCGCCTCACCCCCATGCCGATCTCGGTGCAGCGCAAGGAGCTGGAGCCGGCCCAGGCCCTCTATGAAGAGGTGGGACGGGCCATCGAGGGCGGAACTCCAAAGCTGCTTGAGCTCACCTGCGAGAAAGATCCACACAAACGCATCCGAGTGCTGACAGCCGAGGTGGTGGCTGTGCAGATTTTCGAAAAATCCACCATCGGTGGCAGCGGCAAGCGACCCGGCTTCAGTTTCGAGGGTTGAAGGCCCTATGCCCGCCCCCCCTTCCCTACAGCCAGCCAACCTTCCCCTCGAGGTGCATGACCTCGATTTTTCTTGGGCGCCCGATCGTCCGGCCCTGCGGGGATGCAGCTTTCAGATCCCAAGACCGGGTCTTTGGATGTTGGTGGGGAGCAATGGCAGCGGCAAGAGCACCCTCCTGCGGCTGGTCGCCGGGCTCCTGACACCCGAGCACGGCACGATCCACACCCCCCTGCAGCCGGCCATGGTGTTTCAAAATCCGGATCACCAACTGCTGATGCCCACCTGCGGCAGTGATCTGCAGCTGGGCCTGCCAGAGCCTTCCAGCCCTGAGCAGGCTCAAGAGCGGGTGGCAGAACTATTGGCCATGGTGGGGTTGAAGGGGCTGGCGACCCGTCCGATCCACACCCTCAGTGGCGGCCAGAAGCAGCGGCTGGCGATTGCAGGAGCCCTGGCTGCTGAAGCCACCCTGCTGCTCCTAGATGAACCCACCGCCCTGCTCGATCCGGAGAGCCAGCGGGAGGTGTTGGCGCTGATACACAGCCTCTGCAGCCGTGGGGAGTCTCCGCTCACCGCTCTCTGGATCACCCACAGGTTGGAGGAGCTGCCCACTTGCGACGGGGCAGCACGGATGGATCGGGGCCAGGTCGGTCCCTGGCAACCGGGGACCGACCTGGTCCGCAGTCTGAGCCCCTTGCCCATGGGCGGGGGAGCCGGGTAAGGTCATGTTGTTCCTCCTTTTAGGGACAGTTTTCCTCGGTAGCTCAGCGGTAGAGCGGTCGGCTGTTAACCGATTGGTCGCAGGTTCGAATCCCGCCCGGGGAGTTTTCTTCAGCCGCGCCGAACCCGATGGGAGGACCTCCAATGGGAGGTGCCGACCTTGGAATCCACAGAAATTTTTCGAATAACCCCCAAATTGCTCCATTCACCTCAAAATAAATGTTCAGGTTGTTCCGAGCCGCCCCCGCCCCCTCCCCCATCTCGCATCCTTGAATTCGATGAAACCCTGCATTCTTCTCGTTGAGGATGACAGCGACATGCGCGAGCTGGTGGCAGGCCATCTCGAGCATGGGGGCTTCAATGTGCAGCGAGCAGAAGATGGCATCAAGGGCCAGGCCCTCGCCCTGCAGTTCAGCCCGGATGTGATTCTCTTGGATCTCATGCTCCCCAAGGTGGATGGTCTCACCCTCTGCCAACGTCTCAGGCGAGATGAGCGCACCGCTCGCATACCCATTTTGATGATCACAGCCCTGGGCGGCACGAAAGACAAGGTGAGCGGTTTCAACTCCGGTGCGGACGACTACCTCACCAAGCCCTTCGATCTGGAAGAGCTGATGGTGCGTGTGAAAGCCTTGCTGCGCCGCAGTGAACGGGCGCCCCTCTCAACCAAGCACAATGAGATTCTCAGTTACTCCTGCCTCACCCTGGTGCCGGAGCGGTTTGAGGCCATCTGGTTTGATCAGCCCGTGCGACTCACCCACCTTGAATTCGAGCTGCTGCACTGCCTCTTGCAGCGCCATGGTCAAACCGTGGCTCCATCGCTGATCCTCAAGGAGGTCTGGGGTTACGAGCCTGATGACGACATTGAAACCATCCGGGTTCACGTGCGACACCTGCGCACAAAGCTTGAGCCCGATCCGCGCAAACCTCGCTTCATCAAAACGGTTTATGGAGCTGGATATTGCCTTGAACTCCCCACGGATGAGCAGCTCAAGGAGCTGAGCCCCCTCGTGGCCCAGTCCCGCCAGTCCCAGGTCGAGGGCAAAACCACTCCCTCCCCAGCCAACCCCTGAGGGCTCCCCAGCCCATCAACCCTTGGCTGGGAGATGGCCCAGCTCAAGCAGGGTCGCCTCCCAGGCCAGACGGGGCTGCACATGGCTCAACAGATGTCTGCGGAGCATCTCCAGGCGCTCCAACTGCCGTGGATTGCGATGGCGCTGCCAGAGGGCGATCTGCCACCAATTGAGCAGCCAAAGCTGCTGCTCACCATCGAAGCCTTCACTAATCTCGCGGGCCAGCTCCAGTCCAGCCAGCGGGTTGGGGGAAAGGTCCTGCAGCCGCTCTGCCAAACCCTCCGGCAGGAGTTGCCATTGACGGCGATGGGCCAAAAGAGCTCCAGGAGAACCTGCTGCCATCGCCACCAATGCCGGGGGGTCCAGCCCAGGTGCGGGGTGCTCTCCGGCTGCAGCGTGGACGCGTGCCAACACCTGGGCCATCAGGGTGGGCGGCAGGGGATGGAAGGGGATCCACTGACAGCGGGAGCGGATGGTGCCAAGCAGCCTCTCCGGGGCTGCGCTGATCAAGATCAACAGACCATCGCCAGGTTCTTCAAGGGTTTTCAGCAGGGCATTGGCAGCTGGCTCGGCCATGGCTTCGGCGTTTTCGATCACCACCAGGGGTCTGGCCGATTCGATCGGGCAGCGGGCCAGAAAACGACTCACCTCTCTCACCTGTTCCAGCCTGATCTGGGCAGGGGTCCGCCGGCTTACCCCCAGGGCTTCGGCCTGGGACACCGGCACAGCCTGGCCCTGGTGCAGGTAGGTGGGCTCGAGCCAGAGGAGATCGGCGATATTGCCCTCGGCGAGGCGCCGCCGTATCCCAGGGTGGTTGGTCCCGCCTGTCAGCACCCCCTCGAGAAACCGCTGTGTCGCCAGACGCCGGCCCACTCCCTCAGGCCCTGCGAACAGATAGGCGGGAGCCAGCCGCCCTCGCTGCAGTGCAGCGCCAAGCAGCCGCACCGCAAGGGATTGACCAATGAGCTCAGCAAAAAGCTCAGGGTCTGCCATGGGCGACAGCATCGTCCTCAAGCATCGAAAAGCACTCCAGGAGCGCCTGGCAGCAACGCTCGGTCACCTCTGTGGGTGGGCCCATGGCCGCCACCCGCCACCAGCCAGCCCCGACTGCAAGCGTTTGGAATCCGTTGTGCACGCGTTTGAGGAAGGCCTGCCCCTCCGCCTCGATGCGATCTTCAAGGCGTTCCTTGGTGCGTCTGCTCCGCCGCTGGAGAGACTCTTCCCAAGGCACATCCAGCCACAGGGTGAGATCTGGCTGCAGGCCATGGGTGGCGAACTGCTCGAGTTGGTGTATGGCCTCCAAGGGAAGACCACGGCCAAAGCCTTGATAGGCCGTAGTGGATCCGCTGAAGCGATCGGAGAGCACCCAGTGCCCCGCTGCCAGGGAAGGCTCGATGCACTCGGCCACATGTTGGGCTCGATCAGCCGCATAGAGAAGCAGCTCCGCCCTCTCCCCTGGCACCTGATGGGCGGGCGGGTGAAGCAGCAGCTCCCGCAGGGCTGCTCCAAAGGCCGTGCCGCCCGGTTCCCGGGTGATCACCACCTCCGCTGTGCGAGGCATCAGGCCACTGCCTGGCAGCCAGTTGCGCAGCGCTTCGATCTGGGTGGTTTTGCCGCAGCCATCGATGCCCTCAAGCACCACAAAGCGTCCCCTACGGGTCATGGGGTGGAGCGGCAGCTTGGGAGAGGGGGCCTTGGGCTCCCTGAAGCCAAAGGGCATTGATCACAACCGTGATGGAACTCATCGCCATCAGGAGGGCGGCCAACGGGGGGGTGAGCTGAAGCCCGAAGACGGGAAGGAGGGCTCCGGCGGCAATGGGCAACACAATGAGGTTGTAGCCAAAGGCCCAGGCCAAATTTTGACGCACCTTGGCCATCGTGCTGCGGGCGAGGTGCAGGGCCTTCACCACGTCCATGAGCCGTTCACCCATCACCACCACGTCTGCCGAATCCTGAGCAATTTGGGTGCCCGTCCCCACGGCGATCCCGAGATCAGCTGAGGCAAGGGCAGGGGCATCATTGATGCCATCCCCCACCATCGCAACGGCGCCGCTGGCCCGCCAGCGGCTGAGGGCCTCCACTTTCTCTTCGGGCCGCAAGCCCCAGGCCAGCTCCTCCTCCCTCAGGCCAACTTGGGAAGCGAGGTGGCGCACGCTGCCTTCACCATCGCCACTGAGCAGCCCCACCGCCACCCCCTGCTGGCGAAGGGCTTGCAGAGTATGTGCCGCATCGGGGCGAGGCTGATCTTCAACGGCGATCACTCCGAGCCAACGCTCTCCTTCCGCAACGCCGATCAGGGTGGCTTGGCTGAGGTGAGTGGCGGCCAACACGGTAGTGGCTGCAGGAGAGAGGGCCAGCCCCCTCTCCTGCAGCCAGGAAAGGCGACCCACCCAGATCGGATCAGCCAGTCCTTCAAGCCTGCCTTCCATCCCCTGGCCGGGATGGGTTCGGCTATTCACGACCGCCAACAGTGGCAGGCTCCTGTTCTGAGCCTCCTGCAAGAGGGCATGGGCAAGTGGATGGCGACTGTGCTGCTCCAGGCTGGCCGCCACCTGAAGCATCCAAAGTGCCTCCAGCCCCGTACGCCCCGCTTGTGCCTTCTCCTGGGGAAAGGTTTCAAGCGAGGTCACCAGAGGGCGGCCCACGGTGAGGGTGCCGGTTTTGTCAAACACCACGGCGCCCAGATGGCCCGCCATTTCGATGGCATCGCCGCCGCGAAACAGCACCCCTGAGCGGGCGGCGACGGCGCTGCCCACGCTGATGGCCGTTGGCGTGGCCAGACCCAGGGCACAGGGACACGCCACAACCAAAACAGCGATGGCGAGCTGCATGGCCAAGCCGATGGGAGTGGTGGCGCCAGCCGCATGGCCATGGCCCAGGTGGAGCGGTGGGCTGGCGAACCCTGCTGCGGAGGGATGGAGCACCCAGGGCCACAACCGCGTCCCCCAGAGCCACCAAAACAACAGGGTGGCCACAGCCAAGGCGAGCACGAACTGAGTGAATCGACCTGCCACCCGATCAGCCAGTCCTTGGATGGGGGCTTTGCGGGCCTGGGCTGTTTCCACGAGGCGCACAATGCGGGCAATCGCCGTCTCGGGACCGCAGCGGCTTGCTTCCACCACCAGTGGAGCCTCAAGGTTCAAGCTTCCCGCATCCAGCTCACTCCCGGGGGCGGCCTGGAACGGGAGGGGTTCCCCGGTGAGGGCCGAGCGATCCACGGCGGATGTTCCGCTGCGCACCACTCCGTCGACAGGCAACCGATCCCCCGGCAGCACCAGCAGGCGATCCCCGGGGCGTAGCCCCCCCGAACGCACGGGTCGAGGGGGGCCCTCATCGATGAGCAGCAGTGCCTCATCAGGCTGGAGGGAGGCCAGATCCTCGATGGCGCGACAGCTGCGATAGCGGGCCCGCTCCTCGAGAAATCGCCCAGCCAGCACAAACCCGAGCAACATCACGGGTTCATTGAAGAAACAGGGCAACTGGCTCACTGGCCAAAGCCAGCCGATGGCACTTGCCAGATAGGCACTGCCCATTCCCAGCCCCACGAGGGTGTCCATGCCGGGATGGCCCGCCAGGGCAGATCGAAAGCCCGCCTGCAAAATGGCCTTGCCAGGACCCGCCAAGGCAGCCGTGGCGATCAGGCCGTGAAACCAGGGGGCCTGAAACAGGGCCAGTTCCTTGGGCCAGGTCTGGGGGGCCGCGTCGGCCCAATGGCCCAAGCTGGAGAGCGACACCAACAACAGAGCGACGAGAAGTTGGCGCCATTGCTGCCACCAGCTCTGTTGGCGCAGCTTCTCCCTCCGATTCAGACCATTGTCGTCGCTCTCCTGCCGCCGCTTTCCCTCAAACCCCAAACTCCGCAGGCTGTCGAGCAGAGCGGCGACGCCCTCCTCCCCACCCTCCAGCTCAACCCATGCTGTGCGCGTCAGCAGATTCACACTGGCTTGTCTCACTCCCGGCTGCTGCTGAAGGCGTTGCTCCACGGCTCGCACACAACCACCACACTTCATGCCCTCCACGTCGATCAGCAGACCGCGGGATGCAGAGGGCGCCGCAGCAGGTGGGGCGGAGGCCTGAGCGCGCATTTCAGTTGGCGAGAGGGTGCCGCTGGTGGGAGGGGACAAGGAACGGCAAAACAAGCCTTCTCACCCTAGGCAGAGTGAACCGTCGTCACCAACCGGCGGCCTGAACAGGCAGGATGGGATTCTGATTCCCCAGGCGCCGTGCCCCGTTCCCAGCGCAACGACAACTTCATTGATAAAAGCTTCACCGTGATGGCCGACTTGATTTTGAAGGTGCTGCCCACCAATCGCCGGGCGAAAGAAGCGTTTGCCTATTACCGCGACGGCATGAGCGCCCAGGGTGATGGCGAGTATGCAGAGGCTCTGGAGAATTACGAAGAGGCGCTCAAGCTGGAAGAAGATCCTAATGATCGGGCCTTTATTCTTTACAATATGGCTCTGGTTTACACCAGCAATGGGGAACACGAGAGAGCTCTGGATTTTTATACACAAGCCCTCGACCTCAACAGTAAAATGCCGCAGGCCCTGAACAACATGGCCGTCATCCATCACCACCTGGGTTCCCTCTCCCAGGAGAAGGGCGACGCAGACGAGGCAGACCGCTGCTTTGATCTGGCTGCTGATTGCTGGGCGAAAGCCATACGGCTCGCTCCTAACAATTACATCGAAGCCCAAAACTGGCTGAAAACCACCGGTCGGGGCAGTGTGGATGTTTATTTCTGATGCTCTTGTCTGCCTGTTCAGTTGAACGGGTCAACCGATCCAATCCTCTCCGGGATTCACCCCCAGAGCTCCCACCAGCGCCTCCGCCAAGGTGGATGACTCCAGCACCTGCAAGCCCGCAGTGGCCGGTGATTCGCCCAAGCTCGTGCCTCGCGGGACGACCGCCCGGCTGAATCCCAATCTGCCAGCTTCTTGCAGTCGCTGCTCCAGTTGCCCCACTGGGCGCAGCTGCCCGCCCAAGCCCAGCTCCCCGATCAGCACCGTGCCCGGCGGCAGGGTCAGGTCGCGATAGCTCGCCACCACCGCTGCGGCCACGCCCAGATCGCCCGCTGGTTCCTCCACCTGCAGCCCCCCTGCAACGGCGAGGTAGCAGTCGAATCGGGAGAGGGGCAGGCCCAACTGTTTTTCGATCACGGCCAGGATCTGGTGCAACCGGTTTGTGCCGATGCCCGTGGCCGTCCGACGCGGACTGGCATAGCTGGTGGTGCTCACCAGGGCTTGCAGCTCCACCACCAGAGGCCGGGTGCCCTCAAAAGCCACGATGGTGGCGCTGCCGGAGCTGGGCTCACCGCCGCTGAGAAAAAGTTCGCTCGGGTTGGTCACCTCCGCCAGGCCTCCATCACGCATCTCAAACACCCCCAGTTCATGGGTGGCACCGAAGCGGTTCTTGGCGGCCCGAAGGAGCCGGTGGCTGGCAAACCTGTCCCCTTCAAAGGTGAGCACAGCATCCACAAGGTGTTCCAACACCTTGGGGCCTGCCAGCAATCCCTCCTTGGTGACATGCCCCACCAGCACAAGGGCCATCCCATGGTGCTTGGCCAGCCGTTGCAGCGCGGCCGCACACTCCCGCACCTGGGCCACTGTCCCCGGGGCGCTGCTCAGGTTGGGGTCATGGAGGGCCTGAATGCTGTCGACCATTGCCACCGCGGGCCTGAGGGCTTCCAACTCCTCCAACACCCGATCCAGGTCGGTCTCCGCCAGCAGCTGGAGCCCCCCGGCGGCGGAGAGCGAGGGGGGCTGGGGGATGAGCCGCCGCCAGCGCAACCTCACCTGTTGGGCCGATTCCTCCGCACTCACGTAGAGCACGCTGCAGTGGCCGGCCATCGCCTGGGCCACCTGCAACAGCAGGGTGGACTTGCCAATGCCGGGATCGCCACCCAAGAGCACCAGAGCCCCGGGAACCAGCCCACCTCCCAACACCCGATCCAGTTCGCCGAACCCGGTTTCCAGCCGCATCAGGGGAGGCGCGCCCTGGAGGTGGATGGGGGTGGAGCGCTTTGGTTTGCCCATCTCGGCAGGGGGGGCTGAGGTCAAGCGCAGACGATCCGTTCGCCCTTCCCTGCTCGCCGGGGAGGGTTGCTCCACCAAGGAGTTCCAGCTCCCGCAGGCGCCACAGCGCCCGAAGAACTGGCGGCTTTGAGCCCCACAGGCCTGGCAGATGAAGATGGAAGGGGGACGGGCCAAGATGTTTTTGTAAAGAAAGGTGGCGTTCAGTGAACTGAATGGCCCTCAGGCCTTTTCAGTGGATCCGATTCGTTGTAACTGCAGCGCCCTTGCGATGACGGCGACCCCCCCGGCAAAAGAAACCATCCTTGTCGTGGATGACGAGGCCAGTATTCGCAGGATTCTGGAGACCCGACTGTCGATGATCGGCTATCAGGTGCTGACGGCCTCCGACGGCGAGGAGGCTCTCGAAACGTTCCACCGCGTCCATCCCGATCTGGTGGTTCTCGATGTGATGATGCCCAAGCTTGATGGCTACGGGGTCTGCCAGGAGCTGCGCAAAGAATCGGATGTGCCGATCGTGATGCTTACGGCCCTGGGCGATGTGGCCGATCGCATCACGGGGTTGGAGCTGGGTGCCGACGACTACGTGGTGAAACCTTTCAGCCCCAAGGAGCTGGAGGCCCGCATTCGCTGCGTGCTGCGTCGGGTGGACAAGGAGCAGGTGGCTGGCATTCCCAACTCCGGGGTCATCCAGGTGGGAGACCTTCGGATCGACACCAACAAGCGCCAGGTGTACAGGGCTGACGATCGCATCCGGCTCACAGGGATGGAATTCAGCCTTCTTGAACTCCTGGTCAGCCGTTCGGGCGAGCCCTTCAGCCGCGGCGAGATCCTCAAGGAGGTGTGGGGCTACACGCCTGAGCGGCATGTAGATACCCGTGTGGTGGATGTCCATATCTCCAGGCTGCGTTCCAAACTGGAGGACGATCCCGCCAACCCCGAGCTGATCCTCACAGCGCGGGGCACTGGCTATCTCTTCCAGCGCATCGTTGACTCCGTTGCCTCCGAAGGACCCTGACCATCTCCGATCCACCGGGCGGCCAGCCTTGAGCCGGCGCCAACGCCCGAACCGCACGATCCGGCGGCTTGTGATCTGGTACAAGCGCAATGCGGCCGTCACCAGCTTGGTGGACACCGCCAGCGCTGCCGGATCCGTCGCTGGCGTCGCGGCAGGCACGGTCCTGCAGCCCCTTGTGCTCGACCCACTCCGCCGCCTTCAGCAAGGCACTGGTGGCCCTGAGGAGTGGCCCGTGATTGACGACCGCGATCGTTTCTGGATCGCCGTGGATGGGATGGGGGGCGACCATGCTCCCGGCCCCATCCTTGAGGGCTGCTTGAGGGCCGTGCGCGTTTTGCCGCTGCGCATCCGCTTTGTGGCGGAGGTGGAGCCCCTGCGCAGGGCGGTGGCCAGCCTGGGGCTGGGGGAAGAACTGGAGGAGGCCCAAGCCCGTGGGCTCTTGGATGTCGTCCCCAGTGGCCGGTCAGTGGGGATGGACGAGGAGGTCACCGTGGTGCGCCGCCGGCGGGATGCCAGCATCAACATGGCGATGGATCTGGTGAAATCAGGTCAGGCCATGGCCGTGTATTCCGCCGGCAACTCTGGCGCGGTGATGGCTTCGGCCATCTTCCGCCTCGGACGGCTGCGGGGCATCGAACGGCCGGCGATCGGGGCTCTCTTCCCCACTAAGGATCCGGCTCAGCAGGTGCTTGTGCTCGACGTGGGGGGCAACACCGATTGCAAGCCGAGCTGGCTGCATCAATTTGCCCTGTTGGGCACCATTTACAGCCGCGATGTCATGCAGGTTCCCAGCCCGAGGGTGGGATTGCTCAATATCGGTGAAGAGGAGTGCAAGGGCAACGACCTGGCCCTCAAGACCCATCCATTGCTTCTGGCCGACCCACGCCTGCGCTTTGCCGGCAACTGTGAGGGGCGCGATGTGCTCTCGGGTCGCTTCGACGTGGTGGTCTGTGACGGATTCACCGGCAATGTGTTGCTCAAATTCCTGGAATCGGTGGGCAGTGTCCTGCTGGATGTCTTGCGAGCCGAACTGCCTCGGGGTCGGAGAGGCAAGGTGGGCTCCGCCTTTCTGCGAAGCAATCTGGTGCGCATCAAGAAACGTCTCGACCATGCCGAACATGGCGGGGCCCTCCTCCTCGGGGTGGATGGGGTGTGTGTGATCGGCCACGGCAGCAGCAAGGCCCTTTCGGTGGTCAGTGCCTTGCGATTGGCCCATTCCGCGGCAAGCCATCACGTGATGGAGGATCTCCATGCCCTCGGCGGTGAGGCAGCGGCTGCAGCCACCTGTGATTGACTGATCCGAACCGAGCGCCAAGGGTGTCGGAGCACACGGCTAGCCATCGCAGCCCCTCGGCCCTCCACGGGGTGACCGTTGTCGGCTCTGGGCGGGCAGTTCCCACCACCAGCGTGAGCAATGAGGGCTTGCGCGCCCTGGTTGACACCTCCGATGACTGGATTCGCAGCCGCACGGGGATCGGGGCGCGACGGCTGGCAGGGCCTGGAGAGACCGTCACCACGCTGGCGACGGAAGCGGCCCGGGCCGCCCTCCACCACGCTGGCTGGGAACCTGGCGACCTGGACCTGATCCTCCTGGCCACCTCCAGCCCAGACGACCTCTTTGGCACCGCCCCGCGGGTGCAGGCGGCCCTGGGCGCTCGCCAGGCCGTGGCCTTCGACCTCACGGCTGCCTGCAGTGGCTTCCTCTTTGCCCTTGTCACCGCAGCGCAATACATCCGCACCGGAACCATGCGCCGCGCCCTGGTGATTGGGGCCGACCAGCTCAGTCGCTGGGTCGATTGGAGCGATCGCCGCACCTGTGTGCTCTTTGGAGATGGAGCGGGGGCAGTGGCCATCGAAGCTTGTGCCAGGGAGGCGGACGACCTGCTCGCCTTCCGAGTGCGCACCGATGGCAGCCGCAACGGCTGCCTCACCCTGGCTCAAGGGGAAACCTTCCAGACGTTGCTGGATGGGGTCTCGACCCAGGTGGGAGGGTTTCAGCCCCTGTTCATGAATGGTCAGGAGGTGTACAAGTTTGCTGTGCGCGAAGTGCCCCTCGTGCTCGCTGAGGTCCTCCAGACTGCTGGCCTGGAGGCTCGCCAGATGGACTGGCTTCTGCTCCATCAAGCCAATCAGCGGATTCTCGATGCGGTGGCGGAGCGCTTTTCCGTGCCTACTGAACGGGTGCTCAGCAATCTCGAGTCGTACGGCAACACCTCCGCCGCCACCATCCCCCTGATGCTTGATGAGGCCGTTCGCAACGGGCTGGTTCAGCCCGGCCATCTCCTGGCCACCAGTGGCTTTGGAGCCGGTCTGAGCTGGGGAGCCGCTGTGATGCGCTGGAGTGGGCCGGCCGCCTCCACGTAATCTCCAAGCCCAACGACGCGTTGTTCTGCCATGGCAGTGGCCTGGGTCTTTCCGGGGCAAGGATCGCAGAAGCCCGGCATGGCGGAGGCTGTGCTTTCCCTTCCTGGGGCTCACGAGCGCTTTGCTCTCGCCTCTGAAAGGCTCGGCCGCGATCTTCTGGCCATCTGTGCAGCGCCTGAACCGGGGGAGGGCCTGATGAATCTCAACGACACCCGCAACACCCAGCCCGCTCTCTTCGTGGTGGAGAGCTTGTTGGTGGATGCCCTGCACGCCCGGGGGCGCAGACCGGCGCTTGTGGCCGGTCACAGCCTTGGCGAGTTGGTGGCCCTCTACGCCGCTGGCGTCTTTGATGCGGAGACGGGCCTGGCCCTGATGCAAAGCCGCAGTGAGTTGATGGCGGCAGCCGGTGGCGGGGCGATGACCGCCCTCATCGGTTTCGACCCGAAAGAGCTTCAGGATCTCGTGGAGGCCACCGAAGGCGTGGTGATTGCCAATGACAACAGCGAAGCCCAGGTGGTGCTCTCAGGCACGCCTGAGGCTGTGACAGCGGTGAGCACAACCCTCCGCTGCAAGCGGGCCATTCCGCTGGCTGTCTCCGGCGCTTTCCACTCCCCCTTGATGGCCGAGGCCGCAACCCGCTTTGCCGCAGAGCTGGAGCAGGTGCCGTTTGCGGAGGCCTCGGTGCCGGTGCTCAGCAACACCGATCCCACCCCCGAGAGGGGGCCTGAGGCCCTGAAGGCCAGGCTGAAGCGGCAGATGACGACTGGCGTGCGTTGGCGCGAAACCATGGGACGTCTCCAGCAGGAAGGCATTCGCACCGCGGTGGAGATCGGCCCTGGCAACGTGCTCAGCGGGCTGATCAAACGCGGTTGTCCGGGCTTGGTAACGGCCCAGGTGGCGAGCGCAGCCGATTTGGATCCATGAGTCGCCCCCCCTTGCTGCATGCAGCGAAGCCCACGCTGGCGTATCACCTGATGCGATGGCTGCTGGTCTTGCCCGTGTTTCGGCTGCTCCTGCGGGGGCGCACCGAGGGGGTTGCCCATGTGCCCCGCCAGGGGGGGCTTGTGGTTGTTGCCAACCACGGCTCCTATCTGGATCCGCCGCTGCTCAGCTGCGCAGTGCGGCGACCGGTGGCCTTCATGGCGAAGGAGGAATTGTTTCGCGTGCCCCTGCTGGGTCCCTTGATTCGCGCCTGCGGGGCCTACCCCGTGGCCCGGGGGAGCAGCGACCGCCAGGCTTTGCGCACCGCTTGCCTTCGGCTTCAGGAGGGCTGGGCCACGGGGGTGTTTCTGGATGGGACGCGACAGGTGGATGGGCGCGTGAGTCGGCCACAGCAGGGCGCCGCTCTTCTGGCGGCGCGCACGGGCCTTCCCCTGCTGCCGGTGGCGATCATCAACAGCCACCGGGCCCTTGGCCCAGGTGGGGGGGGGCTGCGGTTGGTGCCCGTGCATGTGCGCATCGGCACCCCGATCCCCCCACCGGCTTCCACGAGCCGCGCCGATCTGGAAGCCGTCACGGCGGCGGCTCAAGCCCAGATCAATCGCATGCTCGATCAGGGGCTGATCACCCCCCCACTGCTCGCCGCCACTGCCGAACCAGCGCTGATCCCCCCCACATCCTCAGATCCCGGCCACTGACCACCCAAACGGCTGCCCGCAGCCCATCTCCCCAGATTTTTTCCTTCGTTTCGCTCACACACCCATGGCCGCACGGCACGGCCACCGGCGTCAGGGTGATCCCACGGCTGCCAGCCACGATGCGCCCCACCAGGAGGGCCCGTTCCATGTGGTCTGTGCTGGTGACCAACAGCACATGGCGGATGCGAGCGCGGCGCAGATCATCCACCAGGGATGTGAAATTGGTCAGCGTGTCTCGGGCGCGATAATCCAGTTTCACCTGATGAGCCGGCAGTCCCTCCCGCTCGCGGAACAACCAGGTGGCATATTCCGGATTGGTGCCGCCGCTGACGACCACAGGCAGACCATCGGCACGGGCCAAGTGGGCCGCCACCTGTTCCCGGGCCACGTCTCCTCCAAGCACAAGAATCATCTGGGGTGGGGGGGGCGTCGGCCACCACCAGCCCCGCGAGAGCCATAGCAGGGAGAGGCCCGCCAGCCCCATAACCAGCGCGGGCAGCCGCGAGGGCCGACGCTTGCGGCGATGGCCCTGCTTCACGGGAGGAGCTCCACCGGGCTTGTGGGGTAGAGAGGCACCACGGAAGCCCAGGGGGCCGGCGCGCCCCGGCGCGCCGCCTCTTGGCTGAAAAAGAGAAGTTGCCCTGCATCGGCAGGCAGTCGGGGCTGGGCAGGCAGTCGGGCATGGTGGCCGAGGGTGCTCGCCAGATCGTCCTCGGTTCGGTAGAGGCGAGGCGCTTGCAGCTCCACCACTCCCCCCGGGCCAGACGCATCCGCGCCATACAGCCCGGCCACCACGCCATGGCGCGGGAGCTCCTGGCTCAGGATCAAGGGCTGGCTGCGGGGAGCTTCGCTGAGCAATCGCCTCGCGATCAGGTGAAAACTGCTGATGCCATCCAGGGGCAACCCCAGCTGCTGGCAGAGCGTCCTTGCCATTGCCACGGTCAAGCGTGTGCCTGTGAAGCCGCCCGGGCCAATGGCCACTGCCAGGCGGGCGAGATGGATCCATTCGCTAGCGGGAAGCACGGCTTCCACACAGGACAGCAGGCTGTTGGCCAGCTCTCTGCCCATGGCAAAGGATTGCAGCTCCGCAGGAACCTCTGGTTGTCCGAGCGGCTGCAGAGCTACCCCCAGGGTCTCGCTGGAGCTGTGCAGGGCGAGCAGCCAGCCCCTTTTTGGAGTCGACTCCGCCGCGCTCATGCTGGGACGGGCTCTTTGGGGCGCAAGCGCTGCCAGTGTCCGGGATCGGCCACAAAGCTTTCACAGGCCCTCACATCCCATTCCATCCCCACCTGTCCATCGGGGAGCTCGCGGATCTGAACATGCACACTGGGTCGCTCAGGACGGAACACCGGGTGCGGATTGAGGTGAGGGACGCCATGCTGCCGCTCGACCGCGTGATAGGCCTGGCAGCGATCGATCCAGTGGCAATCCACACAAATGCACATGCCGCCTGATCCCAAGGGCCAGATCATTTTGGCGTGTCTCTCCTCGCTGCACCAGGAGTTGTGGAAGCGGCTGACCCCCGCGTCTTGGCCCCTGCCCCTGTCGCTCCTGCCCTGCGGGACGGCTCTCGTTGGTGGTGCTGTGCGCGATGGGTTGCTTGGGCGTTTGGGGGAGAGACCCGATCTTGATCTGGTGGTGCCTGGCGATGGGGTCGCCCTGGCGAGGCGGTTGGCCCGGGAGCTCGGGGGAACGGCGGTGGAGCTGGATCGAGAGCGCGCCATCGGCAGGCTGGTGTTGAAGGGGTGGACCATGGATTTGGCCCGCCAGGAGGGCGGCTGCCTCACGGCTGATCTGAGCCGTCGGGACTACACCGTCAATGCCATGGCCCTGCGGCTTCCCATTGGCCAGGAGGCGTTGGCCCTCGTGGATCCACTCCATGGCCTTGGCGACCTTCAGCGCAGAGAGCTCCGCGCCATCGCGGAGGCCAATCTGCTGGACGATCCCGTCAGACTGCTGCGGGGGATCAGGCTGGCGGGTGAGCTGGGATTCAGCCTCTCTGAGCAGACCTGGGAATGGATCGTGCGCCATCGGGCCAGCCTGGCTTCCGTGGCCGGAGAGCGGGTGTTGGCTGAGCTTCTGCGCTTGGTGGGCAGTGTGGATGGGGCCTGGGGGGGGGAGCTCCTCCAGCGGAGCGGCCTGCTCGAATCATGGGCTCCCCAGCCCGCTGGGGAGCGCCAGCCCAGCGCGGTCACGGCCCATCTCACCCTCGAGCAAGCCCGGCTGCGGGGATTCACCGACGAGGAAGCTGCAGCGGCCCTGCCCCTCGCCAGACTGGCGGCCCTGCTCGATGAGAAAGCCCTCTCATCCATGCATGCCAGCAACAGACTGCGCCTTCGCTGTCGACAGCTGAGGCGTTGGCGACAGCGACTGACGTCCCGCGACCTGCCTCAGCGGCAGCGGGGGTTTGCTGGTCTCCCCGAGGCCGAGCAGCTCGAACTGCATCGCCAGCTGGCTGAGGATCTGCCCGCCCTGTTGCTGGAGCTGCCTGTGGCGGTGGCTGAAGTGGCGCTGCCGCGTTGGCGCGATCCGGGCGATCCCCTGTTCCATCCCCGCCCACCGCTGGATGGCCAGGACCTCCAAAAGCATTTGGGTCTCCGACCAGGCCCTCGCCTTGGACTGCTTCTGGATCACCTCACGGCAGCGCGCGCCTTTGGTCGACTGCCAAGGGAAGATCCCAGCCAGGAGACGGCTTTAAAGGCTGCTCAGGACTGGTTGGATGCCACAGGAGGCCCTTGCCATGATTAACTTCTTAGTGCAACGGCGTCGTCCATCGCCTGGCGCAATCTTCATTTTCTTCTGCCACCCTTTCCATGAGTGTTCGTCTTTATGTCGGCAATCTGCCGAGTGCTTTTGATGTCAAGGAGCTTGAAGCTCTCTTAGGGGGTGTGGGGGAGGGAATCCGGTTCAAAGCGGTGAACGACCGCGACACCGGCGCCTGCCGAGGCTTTGGATTCGCAAACGTCGATGACCCGAATCTTGCCGAAGCCCTCATCGCCCAGCTCAACGGCCGCGACTTTGCGGGCCAACCCCTCCGCATTGAGATCTCGGAGCGCCGGGACAGCCGGAGCCCGGCCCAGGGAAGGGACGAGCGGAGAGCACCGGGCAGCACCCCCACTGCGGCTCGCAAGGCTGCCGACAAGGTGGTGCATGCCGACAACGTGGAAACCGATTCCCCCGATCCCCGCTGGGCAGGGGAATTGGCCAAGCTGAAGGCACTGCTCGCCAATCAAACTGTTGGCGTCTGAGCCGCCCCTGATGGCCTCGCCCAGCCCCCATACTTGGGACTGGCGGGGTCATCGCATCAGTTGGGTGCGTGAGGGGACCTCGCATCCCCATCAAGCCGTTGTGCTCATCCATGGATTTGGTGCCAATGTTCACCATTGGCGCCACAATTTTTCAGCTTTGGCCGAGGTCGCCGAGGTATTTGCGATCGACCTGCTCGGGTTTGGCAGCAGCGACAAACCGCCCTCGCGGTTGGAGAGCGAACCCGAGAAGCCAGGGGCTGTTCGTTATTGTTTTGCACTTTGGGCTGAGTTGGTGGCTGATTTCATTGCCACCCATGTTTGCCCTGGTCAGCCCGATAGACCCATTCACCTGGTGGGTAATTCAATTGGCGGAGTTGTTGCTCTTGTTTCCGCAAAGCTTCTTGGCGAAAGAGGGCACCCTCCCTTCCAATTGATTCTGATCGATTGTGCACAGCGCACCCTCGATGAGCGCAGGGTTAAGGAGCTGCCGATCCTGCAACAGCTGAGCAGACCGCTACTGAAGCGCATGGTGCGGCAGCGGTGGCTCACCACCACATTGTTCCAATTTCTGGCTCGCCCTGCCTTCATTCGCCGGGTGCTGAAAGTGGCCTATCCCACTGGTGCCAATGTGGATGAGGAATTGATTGCTCTGCTCCACCGGCCCACAACAGATCAGGGGGCATCGGAGAGTTTTCGGGGCTTTGTGAATCTCTTTTCCGATCTCCTGGCGCCTGATCTCCTGGGGGATCTCCATCTGCCTGTGCGCATGATTTGGGGAGGAGATGACCCCTGGGAATCCCCGCAGGAGGCGCGCCATTGGGCCAACGAGTTTCCCGTCATCCAGGAGCTGAGAGTGCTGGAAGGTCTCGGGCATTGCCCCCACGACGAAGCACCTGAACAGGTAAATCCGATTCTCCTGGAATGGCTGAAAACCAGCTAGTGCACCTGGGCTAAAACATAAGAGAGGGGAAGATCAAGCAATTTGCCTGCTGTAGGTACAAAAGCCCTGCGATTGAAAACATCATAATCTTGCCGCTCTATCACATCAAGAATGCCGCGATACAACCTCAGCGAAGCCCAGACCGGCCAGCGTGCATCTGCCGAAAGCCAGCGCACACCTTCTTCGGAGCGGGCAAACCACTCCCGCGCCCGCGACAACTGAAAGGCCATGAGGGCCCGCCAATTGTCATTGAGCCTGCCGGCTAGAAGGTCAGACTCGGTATAGTCAAATCTTTCCATTTCGTCGCAAGGAAGGTAAATCCGTCCGCGCTCCCGATCTTCTCCAACGTCCCTGAGGATATTGGTGAGTTGGTTGGCAATGCCCAAAGCGATGGCGGCTTGGCTGGGATCTGGCCGTTCACTCCAGGGCGCAGACGTGTAGGCAGGATCCAGGCCCATCACGGCTTGGCTCATCAGGCCCACAGTGCCAGCCACCCTGTAGCAATAAAGCTCAAGCTCGGAAAACGAGGCGTAGCGATGCTTTCTGACATCCATTCGCTGGCCTTCGATCATGTCGAGATAGGCCTGCTGGGGTTGGGGAAACTGCTCCATGGTGTCGACCATCACTCGGTCGAGGTCGTCGGAGATTTTTCCTTCGAAGAGCCCACGGGTGCGCTCCTCCCAGGCGTCGAGGCGAGATAGCAGGGTGGAAGCCGATAGGCCCAGCGCCTGGGGGCCATCCATGAGCTCATCGGTTCGTCGGCACCACACGTAAATGGCCCAGATCGCCCGACGCTTCTGGGGAGGCATCAGCAGTGTGCCGAGGTAGAAGGTTTTGGCCCATTGAGCCGTTTCTTGACGGCACCGTTCGTAGGCGTCCTCCAGGTTGGCCTGGCTTCTTGGGGAGACCATCGGAGAGGGGGTGCGCACCGCGCTCACCCTCCTGCGACGGCGCCAGCCAGGGTTGGAGATGGAGGGCCAGCGGTGGCCCACTCTGCAATGGCTTCGGCACAGAGCTTGCCACTCAGCACCGCCCCTTCCATTGAGGCGAGATACCTTTGCATGGTGTAATCCCCCGCCAGGAAGAAATTGCGAATGGGAGATCTCTGACTGGGTCGCAGCTGCTGGCAGCCCGGTACAGTTTTGTAGACAGAAAGTGGTGTCTTAACAACAATAAATTTGCGCAGCTTTGCAGGACGATCAGACCCAAAATGCTGTGGGAAGAGCTGTTTCAGTTCGTCCATCGTGGCGGCGACGATGTCTTCGTCTGATCGGCCGATCCAGTCTTTTGCGGGGGCGAAGACAAGCTCCAGCATCGAGCGGTCGGGATCGGCGTATTCCCTGCAGGTATTGCTCATGTCAGCATACACACTTAGGAGATCGCTACGGCTAAACAGGAGATGATCAATGTCCGTGAGCTTTCGGTCAAACCAGAGATGGATGTTGATGACGGGGACTCCAGTGAGCCCAGAAAGATTAGAGAAGTAAGGCAATGACTTCCATGCTTCTGGTAGGAGCAGTTTCAGGGGGTCCACCGGCAGCGCGCTCACATAGGCATCGGCCACAACGCTCTGCGAGGCAACCCCTTTGCCGCCGAGCTTGAACGCGGCCACAGTCCCGTCTTCGTTGAGTTCGATGCCGCGAAGGGCTCGCTCCATCACCACCTCGCCGCCGCGGGCGCGGATGGAATCCACAAGTGGTTGGCAGAGCCGCTGTGGAGGATTGCCATCAAGAAAAGCCATCTTCGAACCATCTTTTTCCTGGAGGAATCGATTCAAGGCAGTCAGCACAACTGTGCTGGAGATTTCGTCAGGACCGATAAAATTTAAGGCCTTGCTCATGGCCATGAAGACTTCATCATTGACGCGTTCAGGGATGTTGTGAAGCTTCAGCCATTCGCTCCAGGAATAACGGTCGCAAGCTTCCACATAGTCTTGTCCGCGCAGCATGGCTGGCACCAGGCCCAATCCGAAGGCGATTTTCTCCGGCCAGGTGAGCATGTCGTTATTGGAGAGGATCGCCGCCACTCCATTGATCGGTGCAGGCAGGTCGGGAAAGTCAAACCGGCTGTAGGTGCCAGGCACATCGCGTTGATTAAAAATCATCGAGTGGCTTTTCCACTGCAAACGGTCTTCGATGCCGAGCTCAGCAAACAGCTGGCGCATGTTGCGATAGGCACCAAAAAAGATATGCAACCCCGTTTCGTACCAATCTCCTTCGCTGTCTTGCCAGGCGGCCACCTTGCCCCCCAGCACCTCGCGAGCCTCGTAGACCACAGGGGTGTGACCGGCATCGCAAAGGTATTTGGCGCATGACAAGCCGGAGAGCCCGGCTCCTGCAATGGCGACGCGCATGGCGTGACCTAAACACTGGGGGCAACCTTATCGGTCTGCAGCGCCAGGCGCAGATGTGGGGCTCCTCCCTAGAGTTCCTGCCAACCTTTCCATCCCCCTGCGAGCCTCTCCAGCCGATGGCCGACACTCTCCTGAAGTCCACCACCCGCCATGTGCGCCTCTTCACCGCCCGGGTTGACAACGGTGATCTCGTGGCTGATCGGGACCAGCTCACCCTCGATCTAGACCCAGACAACGAGTTTCTGTGGGAGGAGGCCTTGGTGGGCAAAGTGCAGAGCCGCTTTCAGGAGTTGGTGGAGGCCCATGCCGGAGAGGATCTCACGGATTACACCCTGCGCCGCATCGGCTCGGAACTGGAGGGGGTCATCCGTCAGCTGCTGCAGGCTGGCGAGTTGCGTTACAACCCAGACTCGCGTGTGCTCAATTACTCGATGGGCCTGCCCCGCAGCCCTGAATCCCTGTGACCCGTTCCAGACCAGATCAACGAGGGGGCTATCCCGACGATCGGCGTGGCTGGCGTGCAGCCCGTGACCCAGATGGCGCCTGGGACGATCGCAGCCAAGCGTTTGACCGATCAGAGCGCGAATCGCGCTTCCGCAATGGTCCGGGCATGGCCGATCGTGGTGGTGGCCCCCGTGGCACCGGGACGGGCGGAGGCGGCGGGCCTGGCGGAGGAGGGCTGAATGTGGCAACTGTGGCCCTTCTGGCCGGCGTGCTCGTGGTGGGCATCGGCATCGGCAGTGCGGTCACCAGCACCACCCAGGGCAACCAAGGCAACATCGCCAGTAGCCAGCAACTGGACATGGCCGTGCCCGATCCCGAGTTTTGCAAGCAGTGGGGAGCGAGCGCCTTTGTGATGGATATTGAGCTCTACACCACCATGAACCCGAGCAGCAGCTTTGTCACCCAACCCACGCTGCAACCTGGTTGTGTCATCCGCAGGGAAAACTGGGCTGTGCTCCAAAAACAGGGCGCGGTCACCGCTGAGCAGATGCGGGAATGCAAGCAAAGGATGAACACCTTTGCCTACATCGGTTCGATTCGCGATAAACCGATTGTGCGCTGTGTTTACCAAACCGATATCTCTGGCAATAAATTCCAGGTGCCAGGCGCGGCGGGGGCCGCCGATGATTCGGTTGGGGTGACTCCGGAAGGAGATCAGTTCTGATTCCAACCCATTCAGGGAGTCAAGACTGGCCCGGCAGCTTCGTTTGTCTTGGCGGCTGCATTTTGCCTGAGGGGGCTATCCGGGCTGGCAAAGACAGGCAGGATTTCTTTGCGGAAAGCCTCCGCTGCCCTGGAGCAGTAGCGGGCAGGATGGCTGATCAACTTGAGCTGCCTGCGCACTTGCAGATCCGCCACCTGGGGCCTGTGCAAGCTTCCGGAGGCCAGCTCGCGTTCAATGGAGACCACTGGCAGGAAGGCTGCGCCGAGTCCGGATTGCACAGCATTCTTAATCGCTTCAAAGGAATTAAGTTCCATTTCAATCTTCATTCTCCCCACATCTAGTTTCGAGCGGGAGAGGAGCTGATCCACCATTTTGCGCGTGGTGGATTGTGCATCCAAACAGACAAAACCCAAGCGATAAAGATCTTCCTTGGTCAGTTCCGGGAGGCGGGATAGGGGGTGCTTGGGGGGCAGGACCAAGGCGAGTTCATCGTTGGCGTAGGGCACCACCTGGAGGAGATCATTCAGGTCTGGGGGCAACTCCCCGCCGATGATGGCCAGATCCACCTGGCCGTTGGCCACACCCCAGGCGGTACGGCGGGTGCTGTGCACTTGCAGTTGCACCGCCACATCCGGATACTTCTGACGGAACAGGCCGATCATCCGCGGCATGAGATAAGTGCCTGTGGTTTGGCTGGCACCAACGATCAGAGATCCTCCCTTGAGATTGTGAAGGTCATCCAGTGCTCGGCAGGCCTCCTGGCATTGGCCCAGGATGCGGTCGCAATAGCTGAGCAGCAGGTGGCCGGCTTCAGTGAGCTGGGCTTTGCGGCCACCTCGATCGAAGAGGGCCACATCCAGTTGCTTCTCGAGATTTTGAATCTGCAGGCTGACGGCCGGCTGGGTGACATAGAGACTGTCGGCAGCCTTTTTGAAGCTGCCCTCATTGGCAATCGCACGCAGGATGCGCAGTTGATCAAGGGTGAAGGGCAGATCTGCCATGGGCTCTGGTGGTCCTCTGGTGGGTCCGTGGAAGGGTCCTCGGGTTGGCCGATGGCTGAACGGCATGTCGCTCGCCAACTTTAAGGGGGGTCTCGGTTGGCAGACTGCCTTCGCACCACTGCTTCACGACGGGCACTCCATGGGCACCTCCCCGCATCACAGCAGTTGGGTGATGGCCTTGCTGCTGCTGGGCTTCGCTGTGTTGCACAGCGGGGGAGCCGCCCTTAGGGCCTGGGGGGCCGGGCGAATCGGGGAACGGGCTTGGCGGCTTCTCTTTGCCGCAGCGAGCATTCCCGCGGCAACCTTGCTGATCGCGTACTTCCTGAGCCACCGGTATGACGGAATCCGCCTGTGGAATCTCCAGGATCAACCTTGGTTGATCCCCGTGGTGTGGACAGGCACGGCGGTGAGCTTCTTCTTCCTCTACCCCGCCACTTACAACCTCCTGGAGATTCCATCGGTGTTGAAGCCCGAGGTGCGTCTGTACTCCAAGGGCATCATGCGGGTCAGCCGCCATCCCCAGGCCGTGGGTCAGGTGCTTTGGTGCGCCACCCATCTGCTGTGGATCGGCACCAGCTTCATGGCCGTCACCTGTTTGGGATTGATTGCCCACCATGCGTTTGCGGTGTGGCATGGCGATCGACGCTTGCACAAACGCTTTGGCAAGGCGTTTGAAGAACTGCGTGCGACCACATCAATCCTTCCCTTCCAGGCGATTCTCGATGGGCGCCAGCAGCTTCAGATGATGGAGTTTGTCAGGCCTTCCCAATTAGGGATCCTGTTGGCCGTGGCTGTGCTGTGGTGGGCTCACCGCTGGATCGGCAGCGCCAGCACGGCTTTTTCCAGAACTGCTTTAGCCCATTGGCTGGCCTGAGGTGCGAGGAGCTGCGGAATCCACGCGCCATCCTTACTACACTCCACGAACGTCGATCTCTGGGGATGCCTGCTGCTGATCTGGCCTGGTTGATACCCCTGCTGCCTCTGCTCGGGGCCTGTGTCACCGGCCTTGGTTTGTTGAGCTTCAACCGAACCGTGAACCGCCTCCGCAAACCGGTGGCTTTGTTTTTGATCACGTGTGTCGGGGCAGCTGCCGTCTTGAGTTTTGCCGTCTTGGCCGAGCAATTGGCGGGGTCGCCTCCCAGAGAAGTGCTGTTCGACTGGGCGAGTGCAGGCAGCTTCAACCTGCAAATGGGTTATCGGGTGGATCCATTGGCAGCGGTGATGCTCGCATTGGTCACCACCATTGCCCTGTTGGTGATGGTCTATTCCGATGGCTACATGGCCCACGACAAGGGCTACGTGCGCTTTTTCACCTACTTGGCCCTCTTCAGCAGCTCGATGTTGGGCTTGGTTATCAGTCCAAACCTTCTTGAGATCTACGTGTTCTGGGAGCTGGTGGGTATGTGTTCCTATCTGCTCGTGGGCTTTTGGTATGACCGGGATGGCGCCGCCAACGCAGCTCAGAAAGCGTTTGTCGTGAACCGCGTCGGAGATTTTGGCTTGTTGCTGGGAATCCTGGGCCTGTTTTGGGCCACGGGCAGCTTCGGGTTTGAAACCATCGGCGTGCGCCTGCAGGAAGCCGTCGCGGATGGCCGGCTGAGCAACGCCGTTGCCGTGATCCTTTGTTTGCTGGTGTTCATGGGGCCGATGGCCAAATCTGCCCAGTTCCCTCTGCACGTCTGGCTGCCCGACGCCATGGAAGGCCCCACCCCCATTTCAGCTCTCATCCACGCCGCCACCATGGTTGCGGCGGGGGTGTTCCTGGTGGCACGCCTTCAGCCCGTCTATGCCCCATTCCCAACCGTGCAGCTGGTGATTGCCGTGATCGGCACCATCACGCTCGTTCTGGGGGCTTCCATCGCCCTCACCCAACAGGATTTGAAGAAGGGCTTGGCCTACAGCACCGTTTCCCAGCTGGGCTACATGATGCTGGCCATGGGCTGTGGGGCTCCCGTCGCTGGGATGTTCCATCTCGTGACCCATGCTTTCTTCAAGGCCATGTTGTTCCTCGGCTCCGGGTCGGTGATCCACGCCATGGAAGAGGTGGTTGGCCATGAGCTAGTTCTCGCCCAAGACATGCGGCTCATGGGGGGACTCCGGCGCTACATGCCCATTACAGCGATCACCTTCCTGATTGGCTGCATCGCCATCGCAGGCATCCCTCCGTTGGCAGGCTTTTGGAGCAAAGATGAAATTTTGGGGCAAGCCTACGGCTCTTTTCCGTTGCTCTGGGTGGCAGGTTTCATCACCGCTGGCATGACGGCGTTTTACATGTTTCGCCTTTACTTTCTCACGTTTGAGGGAAGCTTTCGCGGCAATGACACGGCCATTCAGGCGCAACTCCTCGCTGCTGCAGGAAAGAGCTCCGATGACGGCCATGGGGAGAGCCATGGCGGCCACGGCCAACACCACCCCCATGAATCGGGCTGGCAGATGGCCGCTCCCCTTGTGGTTTTAGCCGTGCCCTCTGTCCTGATCGGCCTCCTCGGCACTCCCTGGAACAGTCGCTTTGCGCGGGCGCTCGATCCCCATGAGGCTGCGGAGATGGCCCATCACTTTTCTTGGGGGGAATTTCTGCCGCTGGCCGGAGCTTCAGTGGCCATCTCCATCGCAGGCATTTCCTTGGCCGTTTTGGCCTATTTCCTGCATCGCATTGATCTGGGCGAAGCCGTGGCAGCTCGCTTCCCAGCTCTCAACAATTTTCTGGCTAACAAGTGGTATTTGGATGCCATCAACGAAAAGCTATTTGTTCAGGGAAGCCGCAACCTTGCCAAGAAGGTGTTGGATGTGGATTCAAAAGTTGTTGATGGGGTTGTTAATCTCACTGGTTTGCTCACCCTTGGCAGTGGGGAGGGTCTCAAATACTTTGAAACTGGCCGCGCCCAGTTCTACGCCCTCATTGTTTTTGCCGGCGTGATTGCTTTGGTTGTTCTTTTTGGAGCCTTTGCCCCCTAGGCAAACCGTTTGCCTACCAGGCATGGCCTGCCAACCCATGCGTGTGTGACAACCCCCACCTCGCCCTTTCGAAACCGGCTGGCATTTCTACACTCTGCCTAGTGCTTGGCTCTGTCCGTGCCCTTCCCTTGGCTCAGTGCCTCGATCCTCTTGCCCATCGGGGCTTCCTTGCTGATCCCTTTCGTTCCTGACGACGGCGACGGCCGCAAGGTGCGTTGGTATGCCCTCGGGGTGGCCTTGCTCACGTTTTTGCTGACGGTGGGAGGGTACCTCAACGGATATGACCCCTCCAGCGACGCTCTGCAGCTGGTAGAGCGGGTGTCTTGGCTGCCGGAGCTTGGCTTGGCCTGGTCGGTGGGGGCAGACGGGTTGTCGATGCCGCTGATCCTGCTCACCAGTTTCATCACCGCCCTGGCTTGCTTGGCGGCCTGGCCGGTGACCTTTAAGCCAAAGCTCTTCTACTTCTTGCTCTTGGCCATGGATGGCGGACAAATCGCCGTCTTTGCTGTTCAGGACATGCTGCTTTTCTTCCTTGCCTGGGAACTTGAGTTGATACCCGTCTACCTTTTGCTTGCCATTTGGGGGGGCAAAAAAAGACAATACGCCGCAACAAAGTTTATTCTTTACACCGCCGGCAGCTCGCTCTTCATTTTGCTTGCGGCACTGGCGATGGGTTTTTACGGAGGGGGTACGCCAAGCTTCGAATACACATCCTTGGCCGCAAAAGAGTTTGCCACGGGTTTCCAGGTCATTTGTTATGCCGCTCTGTTGATCGCCTTTGGGGTGAAGCTCCCGATCGTTCCCCTTCACACCTGGTTGCCCGATGCCCACGGAGAGGCAACCGCCCCTGTGCACATGCTGTTGGCAGGCATTCTTTTGAAAATGGGAGGCTATGCCTTGCTGAGATTCAATGTGCAGATTCTTCCTGATGCCCATGTGAAATTTGCCCCGATTCTTGTGGTTCTTGGTGTAGTAAATATTATTTATGCTGCCCTCACCTCCTTCGCCCAGCGAAATCTCAAGCGAAAGATTGCTTACAGCTCAATCAGCCATATGGGGTTTGTGTTGATTGGAATTGGCAGCCTCAGCGCGTTGGGAACCAGCGGTGCAATGCTGCAAATGGTTAGTCACGGTCTCATCGGAGCCAGTCTCTTTTTCCTTGTGGGTGCCACCTATGACCGCACCCACACGCTGCAGCTGGACGAGATGGGAGGAGTGGGACAAAAAATGAGGAAAATGTTCGCCCTTTGGACGGTGTGCTCTCTGGCCTCCCTTGCCCTGCCGGGAATGAGTGGTTTCGTCTCGGAGCTGATGGTGTTTGTTGGATTTTCCACCAGTGAGGCTTATACCTTGAGTTTCCGCGTCATCATTGCGATCCTCGCGGCGATCGGGGTCATCCTTACCCCGATTTACCTGCTCTCGATGTTGAGGGAAATCTTCTTTGGCAAGGAAAATGTCGAGCTTGCGTCTCACACGAAACTTGTGGATGCTGAGCCACGCGAGATCTACGTGATCTCTTGTTTGCTGATCCCGATCATCGGTATTGGTCTCTACCCTCGGATCATGACGGATAGCTACCGCGCTTCGATCGAAACCTTGGTACGCCAAGAATCCCTTTCTCTCGCAAAAGTCGGTCCCCTTCCACTGCAAAGGGTATTGCGTCCCGTCCAATCCCTTCCTGGCCTGACTGCCGCAGCCCTCCAGGCGCCTCCATTGACAAGCTTCCTGCCAAGCCCCTAAGCCGGTAGCACCGTTCCCATTCCCGCTATGCGTCAGCTCAATTTTCTGCTGATTTTCAGTTTTGGCTTGGCCATGGTGATGTTCACGCTGGAAAACACCACGGCAACGACAGTGCATTTCTTGCCTGGTCTGAGCTTCACCTTCCCCCTCGCAGCCTTGCTGCTTCTTGTGGGAGGGGTGGGTGCCACGGCGGCTTGGATCTATGCGGTGTGGAGCGGCGTTGTGCGCAAAGTGGAAACGCTTCAGAGTGAAGGCGACCAGGAGGCGCAACGGGTGCGGATTCAGGAGCTTGAAAATGATCTGCAGCGGTATCGGGCCACTGTGGATGCCCAGTTGGGGCTGCTCCCGGCAGCCGGGGAAAGCACAGCTCCACCAACGAACTCCTGAACTCGCTGCCTTTCAGGCCTCTGCCTCTGGTGTGACCGCCAAGGGGGGGGTACCTTGAGGGCATCGTGATTCAAACGGGTGGCTGCGGCCGCAGCGGGCGCCCGCATGGCGATCCGGATGTTGCAGGATGCCGCAGAGCGAGGAGAAATCGATCCTTGGGATGTCGACGTGATCGCTGTCATCGATGGCTTTCTCGACAGATTGCATCAACGCATTGCTCTGCCGGCTTTGGCCTTCCCGCCAGAGCCCCGCTATGAGCAGGATCTTGCGGAGAGCAGTGAGGCTTTCCTGGCCGCTTCTGTTTTGGTTGGCTTGAAAGCTGAGCTCTTGGAGCGCACCAATTTCCCCCCAGAACCAGAGTGTGAAGACGCTCTGCTGATGGACGAGGATGATTTCGAAGCAGGGCTGGCTTTCGCCCCCCTGCCCCAGCGGCCAGAGCGCAAGCTCTTCCGGCGTCCCGTCGCTCCTCCCCCCCTCCAGCGTCCGGTGAGCCTGGGTGAATTGATCCAGCAGCTGGAGACCATTGCCGACCAACTGGAGCAGGAGGGTCGCCGGCCCCGTCAACGAGGCGGACGCCGCTACAGCGAGCGGGCAGCGATTGCCCAGGTGGCCGCACTGGCCCATCGGGAAAAGCTGCCAGAGACCACCGCGGCTCTCAACCGCTTCATCCAGAACGCTTGGCCGGGTGAGGGCCATGCCTGGCTGGATTTCGATGTGCTTGTCGGGGCGTGGGCCGCTTGGAGTGAAGCCCATGAAGCGGAGGATCTCGATCAGGATCGGGTGGGTGTGTTTTGGGCTCTGTTGTTTCTGAGCGCCCAGGGCAAGGTGGAGTTGCAGCAGGAGGGTGGATTGTTTGGACCCCTCAGCCTCCGCCGCCTGTGGAGCGTGATGGGCCAGAGAGACCCGGCGGGGCCTGAAGAGGGGTCAGCTTCCTTGCCGGCTCCGGGAGTGATCGCCGCTTGAGGGAGGACGTAAAGTGTTGAGATTCATTTTGAAACATGCCTGCGAATGAAGGCGATGATTCTCGCGGCTGGTAAGGGAACCCGGGTGCGCCCGATTACCCATACCACGCCCAAGCCAATGATTCCAATCCTTCAGAAGCCAGTCATGGAGTTCCTTCTGGAACTTCTCCGGGAGCATGGCTTCGATCAGATCATGGTTAACGTCTCGCATTTGGCAGAAGAAATTGAAAATTACTTCCGCGACGGCCAGAGATTTGGTGTTCACATTGCCTATAGCTTTGAGGGTCGGATTGAGGATGGAGAGCTGATTGGTGAGGCCATGGGCTCTGCGGGTGGAATTAAAAGAATTCAGGATTTCCAGCCCTTTTTTGATGACACATTTGTTGTCCTCTGCGGCGATGCTCTGATCGACTTGGATCTGAGCGAGGCTGTGCGGCGGCACAAGGCCAAAGGCGCCATGGCCAGCCTGATCACCAAGCGCGTGCCTCGCGAACAAGTGAGTAGTTACGGTGTGGTCGTTACGGATGATGATGGCAGGGTGCTCTCCTTCCAGGAAAAGCCAGATATCGATGAAGCAGCGAGTGACATGATCAACACAGGTATTTATATTTTTGAGCCCCAGGTGCTTGACTTCATACCCTCTGGCGAACCCTTTGATATCGGTTCTGATCTCTTCCCGAGACTTGTGGGTGCCGGTGCGGCTTTCTATGCACTGCCCATGGAGTTTGAATGGGTTGACATCGGTAAAGTTCCTGATTACTGGCAGGCCATCCGCAGCGTTCTGCAAGGCGATGTTCGCCAGGTTCAGGTGCCGGGCATTGAAGTGAAGCCAGGCATCTACACGGGCTTAAATGTTGCTGCGAATTGGGACAAAATCAATGTCCAAGGTCCCGTCTATGTTGGTGGGATGACCAAGATAGAAGACGGTGCAACAATCATTGGTCCGGCGATGATTGGACCAAGCTGCCACATTTGTGAGGGTGCAACCATTGATAACTCCATCATTTTTGACTACTCCCGTATCGGCCCCGGGGTTAATTTGGTCGAAAAGCTGGTGTATGGGCGCTATTGCGTAGATCGCAATGGAGATCATTTCGATCTGCAAGAAGCTGCTCTTGACTGGTTGATTACCGATGTGCGCCGGCAGGACAAAATTTCACCGTCTCCTCAGCAAAAAGCTCTAGCTGAATTGCTGGGTACGAATTTTGCTCTCAAGGCCAGCTAAGCGCTTCTCTGCCATCACATTCTCTGTAAAGATCGGGGGAATTCCAGCCAGCTGAAGGATCTTGGGGATGCGCTCTTCTGCCTTTACGGCCATCAGGTGCACCCCCTGAGCAATCGCCGAATAGCTGACCACCTGCTCCGCTGCAATGGCGATCCCTTCAGCGGCAGGATCGGAGGCAGCGGCCAGTCGCTCGATCAGATGTTGGGGGATGGCGGCTCCCGGAACAACTCGATTGATGAACAAGGCATTGCGCGCCGACTTCAGTAAAAAGACACCTGCCAGAACCGGTAGACCTAAAGGGCCGGTGATCTCATCGACAAACCGCTTGAGTGCATCTGGATGCATCACCATTTGGGTTTGCAAGAATTGTGCGCCAGCCTCCCATTTTTTCCTTACCCGGCTTGCCAACCCACTCCAGCTTGGTGAATGCGGATCGGCGGCTGCACCGCAAAACAGTTGAATCCCACCATCGGGAAGAAGCCCCGCTACAGGGTCCGCCCCTGCATTCAAGCTTTTTACCAGCTTGAGAAGACGTACGGCCTCCAACTCGTTGACGGGCCTGGCATCCGGCTGATCCCCTGCCCGCACGGGATCTCCTGTCAAGCAGAGCACATTGCCAATGCCCAAGGCGTGGGCTCCAAGCAGATCTGCTTGCAAGGCGATGCGATTGCGGTCGCGGCAAGTCATCTGGATGACTGGTTCAATGCCGTGTTCCAAGAGGAGGCGACAGACAGCCAAGCTGCTCATCCTCATTACGGCTCTGCTGCCATCGGTCACGTTCACGGCATGCACCAACCCTTTCAATGCCGCCGCAGCCGCCAGGGTGCGCGTCACATCTCCTCCTCGGGGTGGAGTCACCTCAGCCGTGAGAGTGAAGTGACCGGAAGCCAGAGCTTGAGCAAGCTTCACAGAAACGGGTCGAATGAGCGACATCATCCTCCAGGATCCTCCCTAGGATGGCCAAACTGAACAGGTTCCCATGCCTGAGAGCAATCTCCGCGAACAGCCAGCTTCTCAGGGCTTGGCCGTAAGCAAGGCCGATCTCTCCGACCGGGAGCTCGAAATTATTGAATTGGTAGCCACAGGTCTTACGAATCAGGAAATCGCCAAGCAATTAATGATCAGCAAGCGAACCGTGGACAACCATGTGAGCAACATTTTTGCTAAGACAGGAGCAAAAAATCGTGTGGCCTTGATTAATTGGGCCATGGATAACGGAAAAATCTGTCGGGATGGTTTTAACTGCTGCACCTTGCCGCCCCCCCCGTTTCAGGCCTGAGGGATGGGATTGTGTAACTGTGGCTGCTCAATGAGCGCCCTTTCTTCTGCGCTCCAGCTTTGCCATGCGTGGCTCGCCAAAGCCGCATTGCTGAGTTGATGGACTCCTGTGACTTCCTGGCCACACCAGCGAGGGATTTGAAGGGCGTCTTCAGGATGTTGGAGCTCCACTTCTGCAATCACAAGAGGATAGTTCTCGCCGCTGAACACATCGAGCACCCAGTCTCCATCAGGAAGCTGCAAGCCATAGCGACATTTTTCCACCCGCCAGTGAGCGTGATGGAGGAGCACTTTGGCCTCTTCAATCGGGATCGGATACTCAAATTCCAGACGGGCATGGGCTGGCGCGCCCTGAGGGGGCAAGGCCTTGATCGTTAACCAGGATTGATGCTCTCGATTCAGCTGCTGCTGCAAGCGAATTCTTGCGGTTAGCCCATCCTCTCTGTTGAGAAGGTAACCCTGCCTCAACTCCGCTTCCCAGGTGACGTGCTCGCGCCAACCATCGCCGCTGACCAAAAAGCGCCGCTCAATTTCCAGGGGCATGTTTGAGTCGATTTAGTTTGGGGAGGGGGTGGCCGCGGTGAGGCTGCCGGCCCAGTGAAGTTTGTGGGTGAGGGTGCGGTAGTAGGACGGACTTTGGTTCAAGACAACCATCAGGGCATCACAATCGCTGCGCTCCACTACGCAACGATCGCCAGGCTCAAGGACGGTGGCCTGAACTCCATCTTTCCACAGCCTCACCCGACGAGAGCTTTCTCCCAGGGGCCAAATGGTGAGCCTGGAGCGGGGTGGCACAACAATGGCACGGCTGGAGAGGCTCATGGGACAGATGGGCGTGATCACAATTGCCTCGATCCCTGGATGCAGGATGGGACCTCCAGCCGCCATGGCATAACCGGTTGAGCCTGTTGGGGTGCCGATGATCAAGCCATCGCCGCGGTATTGATCCACCACCTCGCCATCGATATCCAACTCCAGCAGACAGGTGGGTGAGAGCTCGTCGAGGAAGGGCCTTAAATAAAAATCATTGAGTGCGGTGTGCGGAGCTTGCATGACCCCATCGCCAGGATCAATACATGCGGAAAGCATCATCCGACGCTCCAGGGCAAAATGATCATCTCGTAAACGCTGCCAAAGACTGATGGTGCTCTCCTCTCCAGTCCCGCGCAGCAAGCGACGCTCGTGGGTAAGGAAGCCGAGCGTGCCACCAACGTTGAAACAAAGGATAGGAACATGGAAGGGAGCGAGATGGCGCGCTGCTCCCAGAACGGAGCCATCACCTCCAAAAACAACAGCCAAATCTGGAAGCTCAGATTCGGTGGCGAGCAATCCAGGAAAAGGATTGCTGCTGAGGCCGCTCTCGGCCACGCTTACGTGCACACCTGCCTGCTGGAGTTCTTGAACACAAAGATTGGCCTCTTTTCGTGCCATCTGACTGTCTTGACGGATGATCAGCCAGACCTTTTCGAGGCGCATTGACGATGGGCTACCAGCGAAGAAGATTGAAGCGTTCCATGTCTACTGTTTCCCTGTTGCGATAGAGGGAAAGCAGAATCGCCAGACCTACAGCCGCTTCGGCCGCAGCGACGGTGATGACAAAGATTGCAAAGACTTGTCCACGAATTAATTGGCCATCGACATAATTGGAGAAAGCCATCAGATTGAGATTGACCGCATTGAGCATCAACTCAATGCTCATCAACACCCGCACAGCATTGCGACTATTGATTAGACCCCAAACCCCGATGCAGAATAATAGAGCGGCGAGGATGAGAAAAGCTTGTAGAGGAATCGGTGATGAGAAATCCATGGAAAATTCGGCTCAGGGGGTTGGTGCTTGATTGGGTCGTTCAATCAAAAGGGGTGTGCGCGCCTTTTCGATCAGGCCCTGATCAGCCGGTTGTCCAGTGATCACATCGCTGGCAAATACATCACGACGAGCCAGCACGATGGCACCGATCATGGCCATCAGGAGAAGCACCGAAGCCAGCTCAAAAGGAAGAAGATAGTCGCTGAAGAAGTGTTCACCAATTCGCACCGTTGCCTCCTCGCCGATGGAAGCGGGGCCTGGCAGCGGCCAAGCAGTGGTGAAAGCCACCCTGATCAGGAGAATGAAAAGACCGAGGCAGACCGCACCAGAGAGCAAGCGTCTTGTGAGCAGGCTTGGGATCGACGACAGATCCTCTTTCTTATTGACAAGCATGATGGCGAAGAGGATCAGAACGTTGACAGCTCCGACATACACCAACACCTGCGCGGCTGCCACAAAGCTCGCATTCAAGAGGAGATAGAGGCCTGCAACTGAGAGAAAAACCCCTCCCAACAAGAAAGCCGAATAAACGATATTGGGCAGCAACACCACCCCAAGAGAACCAAGGACCAGGGTGGCGGAAAGCACCAGGAAGCAGATTTGCTCAGTTGTGGAAGCGATCGTCATGGAGTCTCCGTAGAACTTGAGCCATTGGCTGAATTCGCCTCAGCGAGAATCTCGGATGGCAGCTTGCCAACCCTGGGGGTGGTGGCCGGCACGCCATGGGGCTCAACTTCACCTTTGGGGAGATAAGCCAGCTCTCGCAAGGGGATCACCGAAGGATCGGTGGTGACACTGGTGGGCAGCCTGCCCAAGGCAATGTTGTCGTAATTGAGAGTGTGGCGGTCAAAGGAGGCTAACTCATATTCCTCAGTCATCGATAGGCAATTGGTGGGACAATATTCCACACAGTTGCCACAAAAGATGCAAACTCCGAAATCAATGGAGTAATTGCGCAATTCTTTCTTCTTGGTATTTTTATTCATCACCCAATCAACCACGGGTAGGTTGATTGGGCACACTCGCACACACACCTCGCAGGCAATGCACTTGTCAAACTCGTAATGAATGCGTCCTCGGTAGCGCTCCGAAGGAATCAACTTTTCATAGGGATATTGGATGGTGACGGGTCTGCGACGCAGGTGATCGAAGGTGACACCGAGGCCTTGACTGATGTATTTGGCGGCGCTGACGGCGTCTTTTGTGTAGTCACCGACTTTTTGGAGAAACCCGAACATGGCTCAAAGAAGTAGGGGAAGCAGTGGATCCATGATGGCTGAATTCGACTTGGGCTGACGAAGCTTGCGGCGTCCTTGTCTAAATCATCCTCCAAAGGCCAAGGGGAAGGCCAGCTTCAGGGCTGCTGTGACAAGCAGGTTTACCAGGGCGATGGGGAGGAGAAACTTCCATCCCAGATCCAATAGCTGGTCGATGCGAACGCGGGGAACGGTCCAGCGAAGCAAGATGGCGAAAAACACCAACAGGTAGGCCTTGAGAATGGTCATCACAATGCCAACACTGGCAGTGATGACCTGGACCAAGGGTGCATCGATGGATTGGCCAAGCCAATTGGCGAGCCATTCCACGGGTACAGGGAAACTCCAGCCTCCGAGATAAAGCACGGAAACGAGCAGGGCTGAGAGCACGAGATTGATATAACTTCCTAGGTAAAATAGGGCAAACTTCATACCTGCATACTCTGTTTGGTAGCCTGCCACCAATTCTTCTTCTGCTTCCGGGAGATCAAAAGGTAGGCGCTCACATTCTGCGAGAGCGCAAATCCAGAACACCAGGAAACCCACGGGTTGGCGCCAGAGGTTCCAGCTCAGAATGCCAGCTCCTGTCTGCTGGTTCACGATATCAACTGTGCTCAGAGAATTGCTCATCATCACAATGGCAAGTACAGAGAGGGCCAGAGGAATTTCATAGCTGATCGATTGGGCCGCAGCCCGCAAGCCGCCAAGCAAGGAGTATTTGTTGTTGCTGGCATAACCACTCATCAACAATCCGATCGGTTGGATGCTGCTCAGCGAGATCCAAAGAAAGATGCCAACACCTACATTGCTGATCAGCAGATTCTGGCCGAAGGGCACCACGAGCCAGGAGAGGATCACTGGCACGAGCACCAGGATCGGCCCAAGGGTGAAGAGCAGGCCATCCGCCCTGGCCGGAATGACGTCTTCCTTGACGAGCAGTTTCAGGCCATCTGCCAAGGGCTGAAGGAGGCCCAAGGCCCCGGCGTATTCCGGGCCGATGCGTTGCTGCACAGCCGCCGAGATTTTTCGCTCCAACCAAACGTTGACCAACACCCCTACCACCGCTGCTGTGAGGACCAGGAGCATCGGCAGGGGCAACCAGATGGCTCTGGCCAGGGCTGGACTCAAGCCCAAACCCTCAAGCAGGGAACTGAAGCTGGCTTGGAGGTCGAGGCCAGGGGCCACAAAGCCTGGGCAGACCAGTGGTGGTGGCAGCATGAAAACAAGCTCCAATTGGCAGGCAACTTAGACGGAGAGCTGCGCGATTGGTGAACCTTCCGCGGAGATGGCTTTCAGGGCCTATGTCGGCAAGGGCCGCTGCTCCAGGGGGAGCCAGGCACGCTCGGGCGAGCCTGTGTAGATCTGGGATGGGCGGAAAATCCGATTGGCCCCGAGCTGCTCCCGCCAGTGGGCAAGCCATCCGGCGGTGCGGGCAATGGCGAAAATGGGGGTGAAGAGATCCCTGTGAATGCCGAGTTTGCGATAAACCAGCCCGGAATAAAAATCCACATTGGGGTAGATGCCTTTCGGACCAAGCCGCTCGGCTGCAGCTGCTTCGAGGGCCCTGGCCAAGTCGTACATCGGATCGGTGCCGAAGCGGGTGAAGAGCTCCTCGGCCAGACCCTGCAAGATCACGGCCCTGGGATCCTTCACCCGATATTCCCGATGGCCAAAACCCATGATTTTTTGCTTGGAGGCAATGGCGCGATCCAACCAGGGCTCCACCTGATCCACCGTGCCAATCTCCTCGAGCATGTCCAACACATCCTCATTTGCTCCACCATGGAGGGGGCCGGCCAAAGTGCCTACGGCCGAGGCCACCACCGCGTAAGGATCGGTGAGTGTGCTGGCGGTGACCCTGGCGCTGAAAGTGCTGGCGTTGAGGCTGTGCTCAGCGTGAAGGATCAAGCAGGCGTCAAAGATCCTTGCGGCCGTGAGATCCGGCTCCCGCTCAGTGAGCATGTAAAGAAAGTTGGCCGCGTAGGACAGATCATCCCGAGGTTGGATTGGATCCTGGCCTTTGCGAATCAGCTGAAAGGCGGCCACCATCGTCGGAATTTTGGCAATCAGCCTCACAACAGCCGCCACGATGTATTGGGGATCGTTGAGCGCTCGGCGTGAATAAAACAAGCCCAGCGAAGCTGCGCTGGCTTGCAGGGCATCCATCGGATGGCCAGAGGCTGGAAAGCACTTCATCATGTCGCGGATGCGGAAGCTCACCCGGCGATGCATCTGCACCTCCTGCTCGAATTCCCGGAGCTGAAAGATGGTGGGCAGCTCTCCCCAAATCAACAGGTAGGTGGTCTCCAAAAAGCTGCTTTGCCGGGCCAGGTGTTCCACCGGATAGCCCCGGTAGGTGAGCACACCCCGCAGGCCATCGATGTCGCAGATGGCGGATTGCGTGGCTGGCACGCCCTCCAATCCAGGGCGGAAGGGATACGGCGGAGCTGGTGGCGGAGAAGCGCTGGTTTCGTTGGAGGGGGTGGCTGGAGGGTCGCTCGGCGTGGGCCGCTCATCCGGGCTGGGCGGAACGGCTTTGGCCACCATGACTGGATGTGCAATTCGTTTGAACCTACGCGTCGGGGCCCGCGCTTGGTCGTAGCCCAGGCTGCCACTTGCCTGCTTGGGCCTCCTAGGGGCAGGTGAGCACCTTGGGAGTGAGCAGCAGCCGCAGCTCAGCCGTCCCCGGGGCCCGGGAGGCAGAGGGGGCATTCGCCCAGCCCAGCAAAGCGAGACCAGCTTTCTTGAGGACCACCGCACCGGGAGGGGCGGCGATCAGGCGGCAGGCCAGTTGCCCGAGATCGGGTTCATGGCCCACCAGGATCAACCGGCGCGGTCCATCCCCACCGCCCTGCGACCACCACTCTTGAAGCATGGGCCAGGGATCGCCTCCGGGTGCCAGGGCCTCGTTGCACGTCAGGGTGGGGGCAAGCCCCATGTCCACGGCGATCTCCCCTGTCTGATGGGCCCGCACCACGGGGCTGCTCACCAGAGAGTGGGCGACCAGGCCGAGCTGGCGAGCCCGCTCACAGATGCGCCGCGTGCGCTCCCGCCCTTCAGGGGTCAAGGCCCTGAGGCGCTCTTGCACGCCGGTGCCGCGCGGTTCGGCGATGCCATGGCGCAACAGGATGAGCTCCAGCTCAGCCATGGGATGAGCCCGAAAAATCGGCGCGGGCCGTCCATCGGAGCGTGTTGTCCCCTGGCTCGAGGGCGAAGGCCAAGCTCTCCAGACCCGGGGCGAGAGGCCCACCTGCCACGGTGGCCAACAGCTGCCAAGGGCGCCACCGCTGGATCAGAGCGCTAGCGGCGTCCTCACCCAGCACCCAGCGCAGGGGCGCTGCCGGCCAAGCCAGCTGCTCCAGCTGCTGTTGGCGGGCAACCAGGCTGCGGCCAGAGGCTTTGCCCTGAAGCAGAGCCAGGTTGCCACCCCACCAGGCCAATGCATCCGACTCCCGCCGCCAGCCCGCGACGGAGGCCTGGAGCTGCTCTCCCCCCCCCTGGCGCCCGCCGCGGCCGCCGATGGCTTGCAGGCGGGTCCACACGGTGAGGCTCTCGCCATCCACCTCGAGGGGGGCATCGATGAGGCCTTCCGCCGCCAGGGGCGCCTCCAGCGTCTCGGGGCTGGGGGTTTGGTTGCTCGTGCCGATCAGCCATCCCTCTGGGCCAGTGGAGAGGAGGAAAATCCCCGGATCAGCTCCCGCAAGGAGGGGGGGCAGGGGGCCGCCAGCGGGCGGTGTGATGATGGGCTGCACCAGTTGCCTCAGCCATGGCTGCGCCAGGAGCCCGGCCGGGTTGCGCAGGATGGCCAGGCTGCTGGAATCGCCCACCACCCCTTTGAGCAGGGCGAGCTCAGAATCCCTCCTCTCCATCTGAGCAGCCGGCAGCGCACCAGAGGACGGGCTCGCCGTTTCCGCAGCTCCTCCCTGCAGCTGCACAAGCCCTTTGAGCTCCAGTTGGCCTCCATGGGGCGTGAGGGCTCCCACGAGGAGCGGCGCACCGGAGGCCGCGTCGCCCTGCCAAGCGGGCAACCCAAGCCAGGGCGCAAAGGCCCCAGAGCGGGCGACCACCAGGGCCATTCCCTCGCTCAGTTGGTCCACCCCTCGCTGGAGGGCGGCCAGGCCAGCCTCATTGAGCGCCTCGATTTGAGACACGTCGAGGGCGCGCTCCAAGGTGGTGCGCCCAGAGGCGATCAACACCAGGTCGTCCTGCACCAGGGCGGTGGCCAAGGGCACCGGATCTCGGCCCACCAGGGCACCGCGCCCACTGATCAAGCCCATGCCCCGGTATTGGCTGATCTGCAAGCCGCTGCCAGCGAGGCTGCGGGCTTGCCAGAAGCGCTGCAGAAACTTCCGCGCACCCTCCCCGTCCTTGCTGGGAAGAACGAGCAACCAACTGCTGCCCACTTCATCCTCGGGCGTGTCGAAGACGCTGAGACCGATCTCCGGTGCGAGCCAGCTGGCCAGCTCGTCGTGGTAATCCAGCCCGGCCGCTGCGAAGGCACCATCCCTAAGCCGCTCCACCGCCTTGGTGGCTGCATCCCGTTGGCGGAGCGGGGCAACAGCCCTGGCGTAATCCACGGGCTGCTCCCCATCGCTGAAGAGATAGACGCTGAGGGGCGCCTGCCTGGGCACGAATTGGGCGGCCCTGGGCATGGTGAGCGTGTGATGCTGCAACTGCAGCGGCCCCCGTTTCCACACCAGCCACCAACCACCCCAACCCAGGCCGAGGGCCAGCAAGGCAACACACAGAAGAACAACAAGGAAGGGCCGCCCCTTCATTCCGCTTGAGCAGAGTGTTCCCATCCTGCCCTCCCTCGCCCCCCTTGATTCCTCCCATGTCTGAGCCCCCCAGCCCCCGATCCCTCTCGGCCCAGGAGCTCTGGAACCGGCTCCAGGCCGGGGAGAACCTGCAACTGGTGGATGTGCGAGAAGATCAGGAGCTCGCCATGGCCCGTCTGCCCTATCCGGTGGAGCATCTCCCCTTGAGTCGCTCCTCGGAGTGGATGGGCGAGATTTCAACCCGGCTGGATCGCGATCGGCCGGTGGTGGTGCTCTGCCATGCGGGGGTGCGGAGCTGGCAGTTTGGTTGCTGGTTGCTGGAGGCCCAGGGCTACGAAGAGGTGTGGAATCTCCAGGGAGGGATTGATGCCTGGAGTGTCAGCGTCGACCCATCGGTCCCCCGCTATTGACGCCGGGATGCCCACCCCATCAGCTGAAGCGGCAGCTGGTGGGGTGGGCCGCTGCTGATTCGGTCTGCCGAAAACCCAACGAATCGGAATCTGCTTAACATCGCTTTCTTCCCTGAGGGTCTGGTGGATTCCCTGCCCCGCCGACAACAAGAGGTGCTGCGCGCCACCGTGCGGCACTACGTCGACACGGTGGAGCCCGTCGGTAGCCACGCCCTGGTGCGCCGCTTTGGTTTTCCGGCAAGCCCGGCCACCGTGCGCTCCGCCATGGGCGCTCTCGAACAGCGGGGCTTGCTGACCCAACCGCACACCTCAGCGGGTCGCATTCCCAGCCAACTGGGCTATCGGCTCTACGTTGACCAGTTGCTGCCAGCTCCAGGGGCTGCGGCCATCCAACTGGAAAGAGACCTGGCGGGGCTGAGCTTGCAATGGGCTGCCCTCGACGACCTCTTGCTCTACGTGGCTCGCCGCCTCTCCGATCTCACGGGCTTGCTCAGCTTGATCAGCCGGCCCCGCAGCCGAGCCCCTCGGCTGGAGGAGATCCGGCTCATGCCCAGCGGCACCAGCCTGCTAGTGATCTTGGTGCAAGGCAGCGGTTTGAGCACCAGCCTGCATTTGCGCTTGCCGCAGGGCATGGAACGACAACTCCCCATCCTGGAACGCTGGACCAACGGCCAGCTCCGCTCCGCCGCTGAAGGGAGCATCGCCTGGGAGCTTTTGCCTGCGGAGCTCGCAACAAGCGGCAGGCTTTTGAGGCAGGTTTTAGACAGCCATGCCCTGCTCACGGGAGATGGTGCTGGTCGGGTGGTGGCTGCTGGCCTGGGTGGGCTGTTGGCCCAACCGGAATTCTCCCGCACCTCCTCGCTTCTCCCCCTTGTGCAATTGGTGGAAACCCAGCCTGAACAGCTGCTTGGCCCCCAAATGGGAGCTGATTTGATCGAATCCGAACTCAAAAGCCTGGTTTGGATCGGGAATGAACATCCCCATCAAGCCCTTGAACAATGTGCTGTTGTGCAGTGCCCCTACCGCACAGGGAATGGGGGCCGAGGCCTGGTGGCCCTCGTGGGCCCGATGCGGATGGCTTACGCTACAGCTCAAGCGGCGGTGCAGTCTGTGGCGCACTTGCTGCAACGGCGCTTCAGCTGAGAGAGCTGTTGGTGTTGACATGACCTATTGCCTGGCTTTTTTGTTAGATGCAGGTTTGGTCTTTGCGTCTGATTCAAGAACGAATGCTGGGGTTGATTACATCTCTAGCTATAGCAAGATGCATGTTTTCAAGCCTGCGCCCGATCGAATTTTTGTGATCATGGCTGCCGGTAACCTCGGCACCACCCAGGCCGTTCTCAATCGCATCCGGCGAGACATCGATGAGCATCATGCGTCGGCAGGCGGGCCTGCTCCTGAGCAGAAGGGACCGCCAGATTTAATTCAAGCCCGCTATCTGTTTGAGGTGGCGGATTACATCGGCAGCCTGAGCGTTGTTGTGCAACGCAATTATCGCCATTCTTTGCAGGAGGCTGGCGCCACTGGCGAAGCCAGTTTTATCCTTGGCGGCCAGATCGCCGGCCAGCCCCACGGCCTGTATCTCGTCTACCCACAGGGGAATGCAATTATGGCCACTCAGGAAACTCCTTTCTTGCAGATTGGTGAAAGTAAATATGGCAAACCCCCTCTCGATTACATCGGGCACCATGGGATGACCCTGGAGGACGCTGCTCGCCTCTGCTTGGTTTCACAGGTGGTGACCCGACGCTCCAATCTTACGGTGGGCCCCCCTTTCGAGGTGGCGATGGTTCCCAGGGATGCTTTGGAAATCAGTCGGCGCATGAGGCTGCAGAAAGATTCCATGTTGATCACTCGCACCATGGATATCTGGGCGCGCAGCATGCAAGACACGCTGGCCAGGTTGCCTCGTTTTGGCTGGGAGGAAGATCCTCTTTAAGGGGAACTTCCAGGCCGATCTCAGCCTGGCCCGTCACATCCGATCGCCCAGTCTTTCGGCCACGGTGTTCACATCCTTGTCGCCCCGGCCGGAGAGATTCACCACCACTTCCGTGCCCGGGCTCAGGGTTGGGCAGAGCTTGTCCAGCCAGGCGAAGGCATGGGCCGTTTCCAGGGCAGGGATGATTCCTTCGAGCCGGCAGAGCAACTGCAACGCGTCCAGGGCTTCGGCGTCGGTGACGGCAGCGTATTCGGCGCGGCCGATGCCCTTGAGATAGCTGTGCTCGGGGCCCACGCCCGGATAGTCGAGGCCAGCGCTGATCGAGTGGGCTTCGAGCACCTGACCTTCCGCATCTTGCAACAGCAGGCTCATGGCGCCATGGAGCACGCCCACCCGCCCCTCAGTGATCGTGGCGGCGTGGCGTCCGGAGGCGACCCCTTCACCTGCGGCCTCCACACCGATCAGGCGCACAGAAGGCTCGGGCACAAAGACATGGAAGAGCCCCATGGCGTTGGAGCCACCACCCACGCAAGCCAGAAGCACATCGGGCAGGCGGCCGAAGGCTTCCGCGCATTGGGCCTTGGTTTCCTCCCCGATCACCGCGTGGAAATCCCGCACCAATTTGGGATAGGGATGGGGACCAGCCACGGAACCCAGGATGTAGTGGGTGGTCTCCACGTTGGTCACCCAATCGCGAATGGCCTCGCTGGTGGCGTCCTTGAGGGTGGCCGTGCCCGCGGTGACGGGCTGCACGGTGGCCCCAAGCAGCCGCATGCGGAACACATTGAGCGCTTGGCGGCGCATGTCCTCCGCACCCATGTAGATCACGCACTCCAATCCGAAGCGGGCGCAGACCGTGGCCGTGGCCACCCCGTGCTGGCCGGCGCCCGTTTCCGCAATGATCCGCTTCTTGCCCATGCGCAGGGCCAGCAGGGCCTGGCCGAGCGCATTGTTGATCTTGTGCGCTCCCGTGTGATTGAGATCCTCCCGCTTCAGCCAGATGCGCGGACCGCCCTCTGGCCGACGATAGTGCTCGCTGAGGCGCTCCGCCTCGTAGAGCGGGGACGGCCTTCCCACGTAGGTGCGCAGCAGGTGGTTGAGGCGCTCGGTGAAGGCGGGATCGGCCCAGGCCTCAGCGGCAGCCCTTTCCAATTCCGCCAGAGCCGGCATCAGGGTTTCCGGCACATATTGACCGCCATAGGGACCAAACCGGCCGAGCGGATCGGGCCGAGCTGCGGCGGTCAGGGCTGGGTCGGGTGTACCGGCGGCGTTAGGGGTGGAAACAGTGCTGGTCACGTCGCGGCCCGAAAACGAGTGGCATCACCCTAGGCAGCTGCCGCGGTGTGCCGCTCCCCCTGGCTGGCCTCAGGGGGCGAGGCTGTCTCGGTGCAACATGGCGATCACTTCCAGGATCTGGTTTGAGCGGGCCGAAGGGAGGCTCATGGAAGCGGCCATCTCCTTGAGCAGCTTGATTTCCTCCTCGCTCACCAACCGATCGCTGTGCACCAGGTGGGCGGCCATCGCCAGGGCGGTTTCCTGCTGGCTGATGGTGAGCGCTGGGATCGCCCGCGTGATCAAAGACCGCCAACCGAGGGTGTGGAGCTCATCGAGCAAGCCTTCAAACATCTTCCCCATGCTCTCTTCCGTGCGCCTCACATAGGGATGGCGGTGATCCAACAGGCCCCGCAGGAGTTTGGCCTCATGGGGGTCAACCACCCCGTCGCAGGCAATGGCGGCCAGGGCAATGGCAGCGAAGGCCTCGGCGGCATTCATGATCACAAGAGCGGATGGCGAGGGGAGCGGGCTGGCCCCTGCTCCCCAGATCGGATTCAGAGCAACTTACTTCGCGGTGGAGAAGGGCAGCGATGAATGGTGCAGCACAATGCGGATGCTGCCATCGGGCTCCCGGATGAAGGTCCAGGTTTTGTCCACGGTGGTGACGGCACCCTTGGCATCGGTGAGATCGACGTTGCCCATGGTGGTGGCAAACATGCCGTGCAGCTGGATGATTTGATTGCGCACTTCGCAGCTCTTCCAGGGCTTGATCGCAAATCCCTTGTCGTTGGGATAGCTGGGATCGCCCCCTACGAAGTAGGCCAGGGCGCCAGCTTTGGTGGCTCTGAAGGTCTGGGGGGCTGTGGTGAGCGTGGGTTTGAACGCCACCGGGCCGAATTGATAGGCATAGGCCTGATCCAGCACCTGGTTGGCTGTTGCTTTGGCTTTGGCGAAACCACCAGTGCTGTAGGCCTGGCTGATGGCCAACAGTCCAGCGCACCAGGCCTTTTGGGCTTGCAGCACTTGGGCTTCGTTGATGTTGGTGTCCATGCGAAGTGGTTCTGCCACCTGAAAGGCCAAGCTGGCGAGGGGCGTGGTCAGGATGAGCGCCGAGGCAACGGGAGCTGCCAGGAGCCAGTGGGCAGTCTTGTGTCTCGCAAGGATCATGTTGAGGGTCTTTGTTGGCGAGGGGAATGTAGAGAACTTTTCGCACGGTTGGGTTTGCTTCGCGCAATCTCCGTGAGATGAGCTCTTCAGCCTCCGCGGAAGGAGGGAACAAGATGGGATGAATGTTCACTCCCATCTCCCTTTGCCGCGCTTCTTCAGATCTCCGTCGCGCCCGGAACGCTTCTGGCGGGAACTGCTCGGCTGGCAGATGGTTGTTCAGCTGATCGTGCCAGCGGCTCCCCTCCATGAGGCCCAGTCTTCGCCTCTGCCACCGGCCCTCAACTGCGCAGCGGCCGCCGTGGCCGAGAACCAGCAACTGGGGCAGCTGTTGCAGCGGGCCTCCCGCTTGGATGTGGTGTTGCTCGGCGAGATTCACACCAGCGCCGCAGACCATGCCTGGCAGCTGCGCACCCTGGAGGCTTTGGCCCAAAGGCGCAAGCCCCTGGCCCTGGGGTTGGAAATGGTGCCCGCCGCTCGCCAGCCCACACTGAGCCGCTTCAGCCGGGGCGAACTTGACGAGGCTGGCTTTTTGGAGGCGGTGGACTGGCCCCGCGTCTGGGGCCACGATCCAGAGTTGTATCTGCCGATCCTGCGCTGGGCCCGCCGCCAAGGGGTGCCCCTGCTGGCGCTCAATGTGGAAGAGGCTGTGGTGAAGCGCGTGCGGCGGGAAGGTTTGGCGGCGATCCCTCCAGCCGATCGGGAGGGCATTGGCAACCCGAGGCCGGCAGGAGCGACCTACCGCCAGCTGTTGCGCTCCGCCTGGCAGGCCCACAGAGCCATGGAGGCCGGCCAGGGCGCCAGCTTGAGCCCTGCCCAGGCGGAGGACCTGGAACGCTTCATCGCCAGCCAGCTGTTCCGCGATCGAGCCATGGCGGAGCGCCTTGCCGCCGCCCACCGCCGCCAGCCGGCCCAGCTGGTGGTGGCTCTTGTGGGTCGCGGCCACCTGGAGGGGGACGATGGCGTGCCGGCCCAGCTGCGCCAATTGGGTCTGGAGCGTGTGGTGGCTCTGCAACGCCCGGACCAGCCTGAGGGTTGCGGAGCTCCGCCAGCGGGGGCCCGGCTCGGCGCCTATCTCGAAAGTGCCGATGGAGCTGTGTGGGTGCGGCGTGTGGCGCCGGGATCTGCAGCGGAGGCGGCCGGACTCCAACCGGGCGACCGTGTGTTGGCCATCAACGGTGAGCCGGTGCAGCGGGCCGGCCAGGTGATTCGCCGGGTTGGCCAGCAGCCAGCGGGGGTGGAGTTGCGCCTGCTGATCGAGCGAGGTGGCAGACAGCTGCCCCTGAGGCTGCAGCTGCCCCCACCGGCGGCCGGCTCGCCAGGGAGAATGGGCGCCATTCCCCCTATGGCCGGCACCGCCCCCCATGACAGCCAGCAATCCGGTCGCAACCAACATCGTTTGGCATCACTCGACGGTGACGCGGGCGGCCCGGGCGCATCAGCGGGGCCACCGCAGTGCCATCCTCTGGTTCACCGGCTTGAGTGGAGCCGGCAAGAGCACCCTGGCCAATGCGGTGAATTCAGCTCTGTTTGAGCAGGGGCTGGCCTGCTACGTGCTCGATGGCGACAACGTGCGCCATGGGCTCTGCAGCGATCTGGGCTTCTCGGATGCGGCACGGGAGGAAAACATTCGCCGCATCGGCGAGGTGGCCAAGCTGTTTTTGGATGCGGGTGTGGTGGTGCTCACGGCGTTTGTCTCGCCCTTTCAAGCGGATCGGGCTCGGGCACGGGCTCTCGTGGAACCGGGCGATTTCATCGAGATTCACTGTGCCGCCGATTTGGGGGTGTGTGAGAGCCGCGACACAAAGGGGCTGTACGCCAAAGCCCGATCCGGGGAGATCAAGGAGTTCACCGGCATCTCCAGCCCCTATGAAGCGCCCGAGCATCCCGAGTTGCGGATCGACACCGGCCGCCAGAGCCTCGAGGATTGCGTGGTGGAGGTGTTGGCCCACTTGCAGAGGGTGGGGGTGATCCCCGCCCCCTCGGAGGGCTGATGGCCACCAAAGGAGGTTGGCAGGAGTTTGCGCGGCCCGAGAGCCTGGCGCGACCCGCGGGAGCCACACCTGCCACCCCCAAACCCCAACAACGGGTGCGGGTGCAGCGCACCAAAGCGGGGAAGGGGGGAAAGACCGTGACGCTGATCACCGGCCTGGAGCTGCCGGAAGTGGAGGCGCTGGCCCTGCTGAAGCAGCTCAAGGCGAGCGCCGGCACGGGGGGCACCCTCAAGCAGGGCGTGATCGAGTTGCAGGGCGACCAGGTGGGCCCTGCACTGACGGCGTTGGAGAAGGCGGGCTTCCGCCCCAAACAGGCGGGAGGGTGAGCTGCTGGGAAGCAGCCGGAAGAGAGTTATATTGGTTGGAATCAAGACAGATTAAATGTCTAGATCTCATCCATGAATGCACCTTCGCGAACCAGGCCTCTGCACGAGAGACCGACATCATCCCCGCGGAGAGTAGACCGCAGCAGCAAGTTGAGGAGCGTTGGCCCATGAAGGTTGTGCGCATGGGACGCAGCGCCCAGCCCAGCAACCGCTGTGTGATCAGTCTCGGGGCGGGCCGCAGAGGCTTCACGGAATCACTGAAGCGGTTGGAAGAGAGTCTCAGACGGGTGCGATTTGAAGGAGATTTTCTCGGCTGGAATGATGAATTGCCAGCCGGGTCTCCTAGCCAATTTGAGGCCCCAATGGCCTTCAAAACCTTTTGCTTCCACGAGGCCAAACAACGGGGCTATGAAGAGATTCTCTGGATTGATTCACCCATCGTCGCCCTGCGATCTCTCGAACCAATCTTCAGGATGATCCGGGACAATGGCTATGTCACATTCACTAATAATTATGGTCAGTCTCTGGGCCAATGGTCGAGCGATGATGTTTTGGCCTTGCATCAAATCAGTCGCGATGAGGCGATGCTGATTCCGGAAACACCCACCTCCGTGATTGGTTTCAACTTCCGCGATCAACGCGCTTGCCACTTTCTCGATCGTTGGCACGAGATGACAACGGATGGGCTGACCTGCCGAGGCACCATTGCCCCCATTCAATCCGTTGAAGATCACTATGCCATCGCTTGGAACAAGGAGGGCCGAGTTTCAAAGGATCCGCGGGTGGGCGGGCATCGTTTTGATCAGACTGCCGCGGGGATCATCGCCCATCAGCTCGGCATGCCTCCCTATGCAGACACGTTGCGGGATATTCATTTCAAAGGCACTAGCGTTGATCGGCACACCATTCTCTTGCACCATCGTGAATTTGGCGAAGAGATCACCACCCTCGATCAAATTTATTACCGGGTCTTCATTGAGCAGCCTTTTCTGGAGCGACCCAAACAAAAGTTGCGGCAGACCTTGAGAAGGGTCAAATCGGCGTTGACCGACACATGATGCCCTTGGGGATGTCTGCCGCCAGCGGCTGCCTGAGCTGCCATTGCCATGGGGAGAGTGATCGACGCCAGCTTGGCTACCGCTTGGCCACCGTGACGTGCATCCATCCCTTGTTGTTGGGCGATGGGGGTCCCGAGGATCGAACTCGGCTAAGGCGAATTATGAGTTCGCTGCATTCACCAGATTGCTAGACCCCCGTGGGCTCAGCGTGAATCCACGCCAGTGGAAGGATAGGCGAGGGGCATGGACTCTCCCCTCCCTTGCCCCGGTCCGCCACTGCCCACGCTGGTGGTGTAAGGCGAGGGCAAGTCGGCCGTGCGGCGCGGCGCCAGATGCACCTGCTGATCCATCAAGAAGGTGGTGGTGTTTTCAATGGCGCTGCCATCCCAGATGATCGCTTGGTCTGGGAAGCCCAGGCCCATCAGGCGGGTGCCGTCCCCGCCGCCCATGGCGAGGCCAAAGAAATCGGTGATCTGGTGGGTGATGTCCACCCCTCGCGCGAAGGGGGCGCGCCAGCTGAAGTAACGGCGCTCCACCAATTCGGGCACGGTGCCCACCACCCCGCAGCGGGTGACCTCCGTGGGGCCCCTGCCAGCCGGCAGAGGTTCGCCACCCTTGAGCAGCGGCGCCTCCAGCGTGGTGGTGCAGAGCACCGGGCCGGCTTGGGCCGCCCCGAGGAGAGGACCCGAGGCGATCGCCCCAACGGCAGCCAGACCCTTGAGCCATCCCCAAGCCGGGCGCCTGGGAGAGCCGGCGATGGCGCTGCGCTTTGCAGACAAGGGGAAGCGGAGCACGACCATGGCTGAGCTGGCAGAACGGGCTGGCGTTCTGCGGTGGGGCCGGAACGCGCTCGCAGACCCTAGCCCGTGCAGCAGCATTGCACCAGCACTTTTGGCTTGGGCCATGCTCTCCCCTCCGCTCCCGCCCCTCCCTGAGGGCCCCGCCGCCCAGCGAGACCTGCTTCTCTCCCTGCTGGCGGCTCGTGCCTATCGCCGGGGGCAGTTCACCCTGGCCTCCGGGCGTCGCAGCGATCACTACGTGAACTGCAAGCCCGTGAGCCTCAGCGGGGTGGGCTTGGCCCTGCTTGGCCGCCTCCTGCTGCCGCTGGTGGAGCCGGAGGCCCAGGCGGTGGCGGGCCTCACCCTGGGCGCCGATCCATTGGTGAGCGCAGTCGCCCTTCAGGCCGCGCTGGAGGGGCGGCCCCTGGATGGCCTGATCGTGCGCAAGGAGGCCAAGGGCCATGGCACGGGGGCCTGGCTGGAGGGGCCCCTGCCTGCCGCAGGGGCGACCATCACGGTGCTGGAGGACGTGGTGACCTCCGGCGGCTCGGCCCTCAAGGCCGTGGAGCAGCTGCGTCAGGCTGGCTACCTTGTGCGGCACGTGGTGGCCATTGTGGATCGGCAGGAGGGGGGTGAGGCCGCCCTGGTGGGGGCCGGCTTGGAGTTGCGCAGCCTGTTTTTGCTGGAGCAGGTGGCTGCGGCGAGCAGCCAAACTCCCCTGGCTCCCGCCCCATGAACGCCATGGAGTTCTCCCCCTGGGACTGGGCGCCCGCTGGCCCGCGCCGGCTGGAGCGGCCCATTTCCCTGCTCCATTTCGCTGGTCCAGACAGCCTGCGGGTGCTCCACGGCCAAACCAGCCAGGCTCTCCAGGAGGCGCGCCCTGGCGACTGGCTCTCCACCTGCTGCCTCACCCCCACCGCCCGGCTGCGAGGCCTGGCGGAAGTGGTGGTGGAGGAGAACGGGGCCTGGTTGGCGCTCACGGCCGGCGATGGCCCCGCCCTGCGGCAGGCTTTTGATCGAGTGCTCTTCCCGGCCGATCAGGTGGAGCTGGGCCCCCTTCAGCCGGGGCGCTGGTTGCGGCTGCTCGGAGCGGCCCCCTCCCCGCCAGGGTCCTGGCGCCCCTTGGTTGGCGGCGGCGGCTGGTGGCTGGGAAGCGATCTGCTCCTGCTGGCTGAGACCCCTCTGCCGCCAGAGCTGGCCGAGATTCCCCCCCTGGAGGCGCACGAGGCTGAGTTCTGGCGGTTGCAACAGGGGGAGCCCGCCTGGCCGGCGGAGATCAACGACGCCTTCAATCCCTTTGAATTGGGCCTGGCCGATCGCGTGAGCCTGCAGAAGGGCTGCTACGTGGGCCAGGAAACCCTGGCCAAGCTGGCCAGCAGCGATGGCGTCAAGCAACAGTTGCGCCTTTGGCGGGCGGCCCCCAACCCAGCGATCACCAGCCCCTTCGAGCCCGGCTGGGCTCTGCAGACGGCCGATGGCGTGCGGGCCGGCCAACTCACCTCTGGCCTGCAACAGGCCGATGGCTCTTGGCTGGGTCTGGCGATGGTGCGGCGTGGGGCGCTCGAGGACAGCACCCTGTTGGCCCTGGCGCCGGACGGGGAGGTGTCGGTGCACATCTCGCGGCCGGCGGCCTTCCGGGATCCCCCCACGCCAGGGCTTTCAAGGGGTGGGGGGCGGAGCGTCCGCGCCTGAG
>JBJTWN010000024.1:0-3851 GCA_046081785.1 Cyanobium sp. | reverse complement strand
CTTTGATATGCTCTTTCTGCTGGCTTTGATTGGAGATGCTCGCATGGCCGTCATGATTAAATCGATTCAAATATGCTGAGCCGCTGGCGTTGCTCAGAGCGCACTCCAGAATTTGGCATCTATCCTTGAATGCATTCAGTTCTTTTGAGCGATTCAAAGCCTTAACTAATTGGGGCTGGGGTTCGAACAACACTCCCCGTGCATTGGGTAATTGATGCAGTAATTCAATCGCCATATAGCCAATGTTCGCTCCTATGTTATAAAAGACACCTTCCGGAGGCATAATCCATCTGCAAGTGTCATACACCCAGTGCTCCCACGATCTATCCCAGTTGGTAACCGTTCACGGGGGGTGGCAGCTTCTGGCCCCCGTCGCCCTTGACAGCACCCTGCCATGTGCTTTGATCTCAGCAAGAGACAGTCCGAGATGACCTACGCCCCTGCTGGACTCTCCGATCGCGACTGGGAGGCAACGCCGCCAGCGGTCAAAGCCCTGGTGATGCGCCTGATTGCTCAGGGGGAGGCGTTGTCCGCTCGTGTCGCCCAGCTGGAGGAGCAGAAGGGCCGCAGCTCCAGAAATTCCTCAAAGCCTCCCTCCAGCGACGGCGCCGGTTTTAAGCCTCCAGCCAAAGAGAAGAGCAAAGGCAGTGGCCGCAAGCGCGGCGGCCAAGACGGGCATCCTGGGGCCAACCGTGTCCTCCTCCCTGCGGATCAGTGCGCCGATGTCATCCCCCATTACCCCACCACCTGCCGCGGTTGCGGGGAGGCGCTCAGCGGTGAGGATCCAGAGCCGTATCGCCATCAGGTGGTCGACATTCCAAAGATCGTGCCTTTTGTCATCGAGCACCAACTGCATCGGCTGATCTGCCCCCACTGCCACACGAGCACATGCGCCGAGTTGCCGGAGGGAGTGGAAAAAGGAAACTTTGGCTCTCAGCTCAGCGCATATGTGGGGATTTTAGGTGGTGTGTACCACCTCAGCCATCGCAAGGTGCGGAGCCTGCTGGATCACTTTCTTGGTGTGGAGATCAGCACCGGCGCCATCAATACCATCCGCTACCGCCTCAGCGAATGCCTGGCAACGCTGGTGGAGGAGGCCGCGGCAGCGATCCGCGAGGAAAAGGTGGCTCACATGGATGAAACCGGTGGTCCGATCGGCAACGCGGACGGCAACAACCCCGAGCGGAAGCGGGGTTGGTTATGGGTGATGGTCACCCCAGCGCTGGCGGTGTTTCATTTGGCCCTCAGCCGCTCAGCCGAGGTGGCTAAACAACTGTTGGGAGAGGCCTTCAACGGGATTGTGGTTACCGATCGCTACGGGGCCTACAGCTGGCTGCCCCTGCACCGTCGGCAGATTTGCTGGGCCCACATCAAGCGCGATTTCACCGCCATCGCAGAACGAACAGGCGGTAGTGCACAGGTTGGGAAGAGGTTATTGGATCTCGAGCAACAGTTGTTTCACCAGTGGCATCGCTGGCGCGAACGTCAGATCAGCCGCCAGGAACTGCAGGCCATCACGACACCGATCCGCCAGGCCATCGAGACAACACTAAAAGAAGTGAGCGATTTGGGATTCACCAAAGGGGAGAAATCATCCTGGGCCTCCACCGTGCGCAGCTGCCGCCAAATCCTCAAAGTTGCGCCAGCCCTTTGGACCTTCCTGGACCATCCCGATGTGGAGCCAACGAATAATGCCGCTGAGCGTGCGCTCAGACCAGCGGTGATCCACCGCAAACTGAGCTATGGCGTCCAATCCCAAAGCGGTTCGCTCTGCCAAAGTCGACTTCTCACTGTGACGACAACCCTCAAGCAGCAGAAACGAGACGTGATGGCGTTTTTGGTGGAGGCATGGGAAGCTCACAACAATGGTCTGCCCGCACCCAGCCTGCTTCCCCAGCGCGACTGAGCTCCACAAGCAATCAAAGCGGCAGGCTGTAGTGGTCGGGTAACAACCGCTTGGTCATGGATTTGTGGTGGCCCTATGGGTCTCAGCTGCTGATGCCCCCTGAACGCTTACAGTTGGAGTTTTCCTGCCCACAGCGAGAGACGTGTGGATGGCGTGCCGAACAAGCTGATGCGAGCGCTTGGCCAAAAGATGCCCTCGCTACACGACGGCCCTGGCCCAACCCCGGCCATGGTCAGGAGGTTGGGCCGATGACCATGCTCAGCCCTCGAAGGATCCCAGCCCTTCGGCTGCCCGTCGGCCCGTGGGGGGAGATGGGCTTGCGGTGGTGTGTGGAGCGGGCTTGATGGCTGGGGAAGGAGATGTCAAATACAGATTTGGACTGTCCTTTCCGGGGCAGATCAGGCTGCGGCCCACAGGTTTGGGTTCCCGGCTACAGGAGCTGCTTGGAGTCCAGCCGCCAGTCATCGACTTTCGCCAAACGGTGGAGCAGGTGGCGGATCGCATGAAAGCCGCCTGCGCGAATAACAAAGACATGGTGCTGTATGACGGCTACCGCTCTGGAATCAATGCGCGTCCCAATCTTGACGCTTTTCTGTTGGAGGAGTATCGCGGCTGCGAGCTTGTGGTGGTTTTTCTGTGTAAAGAGTATGCTGATAAGCGTTGGTGTCGGCTGGAATGGCAAGTGATTCAATCTTTGGTGAAGGACCCAGATCCGCGCCATTCTGTCATGTATCTGTGGCACGGGGAGCATGACGATCGCGTCTTGAAAGATCTGGATCTCGATTGGGAGCGCGATGGTTTTCTGGCGATCGATGCGATGAATGGGGAAGCCATCTGGCAAAAGGTGCATGAGCGCTACGAGCACGACCGCAGGGCCCGTGAAGAACACTCCCGCATCACCCGCGGCGAACAGGAGCGCAACCGACCGGTGAGCGCGGAACCGCTTGTCGCCCGAGTGCCTGTGGCGGAGACGGACCCCGTGGATCCCTGTTGGCGATTGCTGGTGTTGGTGGAAAGGACGTTTGCCAACGAACCCGAATCGAAGTATCGGGCTTCACCCATGCTGAAGCATGGCGATGGCCGCACCTACTCCGATCCAGAGTGGTTGAATTTCAAATCGCTCAAGCTTGATCCTGTCACGCTGGAGACGTTGGCCGGGAGAATTGCTCTTTGGTTTCAACTGGCCAGCAACTGGGTGGACAAACAAGATGGCGCTTGCACTCCGTTGGTCGTGGTGTTGGTTCTGCCCGAGGAGCTGCTAACCAGCCGGCGCCTGGGAACCTGGCTCGACCTGGTGCGGCAGTGCGGCTGCACCGACACGGCCGGCGAGGACGCGCAAGCGCCACCCATCCTGTTGGCCTGCACGGAGATCCATCAGGCCGCCCTCTCCCCAGCCGCACTCTCTCCAAAGGATCGGTGGCTGACAGTGGATACGGCGGCTTGCAACATCTCCAGAGCCATCATCAGCCGCTGTGCGGACCCCACCGGCCAGCTCCGGGATCTGACCTGGTGGATGTATCACGACGAAGGGGACCATGACGGACCCGTCCCTGCAGACCAACCGGACCGGTGTGGCTTTGAAGGACGTCCGCGCCATTTTGCAGGGGATGAGGCCAAGGGGCGGGTGCATCCGGCCTGTGATCTGGAGACACCCGCCAAGCGATTGCGCGTCGCTGAATCGGGCAATGGCGAAGAATGGCCCCACGCGCTGCTGCTGGGCTGGCGGCGCGATGGGCCCCAAGGGGCAGATCAAACGCGGTTGTCACGCATCCTCAGGGCTGGGTTGCCCTTGTTCCTGCTGGATTTCAAGGTCTGGGCTAACCAAACAAGCCCATCAGGCCCACGTCCGGCCGATGGGGAGGAGGTTTTGGAGTCCCCTACCCATCCCTTCGATGGCATCCTGGGCTACAGCCATAGTGGATTGATTCGCAAGCTGTGCGAGCAC
>JBJTWN010000023.1:0-6907 GCA_046081785.1 Cyanobium sp. | reverse complement strand
GCAGCGCCAGGGCTTTGTGCATGCCTTTGGCCAGATCGAGTCGGCCTTGCTCTGAGGCGGCGAAGTCTGTGGCAATGTCGCGCAAGATCGCCTGGTGGGCATCGTCCACCAGGGTGTGCAGGGGAAAGAACACCGTGTCCCGAGGAGCGAGAACGCCCTGCCGCGCAATCGCCTTCACAAACGGCTGGTAGATGGAGGCCACGATGTGTTCGGTGCCCAAGCCAAGGGCACCGACGGCTTCAGCCGCGCTCCCCAGGCTCAGAACCGACAGCAGCATGTCCCGCCAACACACCACTTCCAACTCTTCACCTTTCTTTTCCTCCTCGCCAGAGGCGGCGATGCGGAAGCGATGGAACAACTCCGGGTGGGGCACCCCGACAATCCAATCTGATGCAATGCCTTGCTCCGCAAGGATTGCTAATTCGCCCTGCCCATAATGGCCGAATTCCTCGAACAGATTCTCCAGCAGCGCCGCACGATGGGATGGATTCTCCAACCGTGAAATCAGGGCCGTGAGGTAGCGAGGAAAATGGATGGAATACCCCTCGTATTGGCGGGCGAAATCAGCAAGGGCCCAGTCCAGATCGGGCAGATTGCCGTCAGCCAGGGCTGCCAGGTAGGGATGCCGCACCGCCCGGTGGTGGAGGGCAGCCTCCCCAAGGGCAATCACCACCTGCTCGCTTGTCGTCGGATCGGCAAGAAGGGAGGTCATTGGCCCTGGCCTGCGCTGGGTTCAGCCCCCGCAAAGGCATCAGCACCACCCGCTTTTAGGCGTGTGCGGCGGTCATAGTCGCCCAGCACAGAGCTCGTGAGGCCGAAATCGGTGATGGCAAGCAGCAGCAGCTCCCGATCGAGGGAGGTATTGCGGCTCTGATGCACCACCCAACGGGGCACGCAGGCCACATCGCCAGTTTTCAGGGCAATGCTCTGGGCACCCAGGCGCAGCTCCCCCTGGCCTTCAAGCACCACGAAGATCGATTCGTGGGCGTGTCGGTGGCATTCGTTGCGGGCGCCGGGGGCAATTCTCACCAAGCGTGGATCCATCACCTGCAGTCCCGCCAGGGGTAGCCGCTGTACCAAGAAGTCAATGGCCAGAGCCGTGTTGCAGTTGTGATAGTGCGGGGAAGCGATAGCTTCAGATTCGTGGGCTCCGGCTCGCCAACAACAGGCCTCCATGGCGGGCTGAATGGCCTGGCGGTCTTTGATCTTGGTGAAGAGGTCTTCCAGGCTCATCGAGGTCAGGAGTGATCAAGGAAGGCCCAAGATCCTCCGCCGACCACTTCCAATCCCATGGGGAGCTGCTCCCCTAGTGTTGGCAGCCCGCGGGAGGTGATGGAGGCCTCATTGGCTGATACTGATTGAAGCGCTTCCCTCCCCCCTTTTCACCTTCGTCCAACAAGATTTCACTTCTGCAACGTCAGCGAAAGCTCCTACTGGCGGAGCCCGATCCTAAAGAGCTGTGCTAACGGTGAGCGGCTGGGTCTGAATCGTCCCCATTCGGGGGCATCGCAGCCCATGGAGGTGAGTCCACGGATCGCTTGGCAACGCACGCCAAGTGAACAAAATCTCGGCTGTTCGGCGCTTACAGTGCAGATTATTCTGTCTTATGCAGCGTCACGTCTGCGTTGAGCAGCACTCCGAGGAAGACTGCGGCGCTGCCTGCCTTGCAACCGTCGCCCTGCATCACGGGAAACGGTTGCCGCTCGCCCGCATCCGTGAGCTTGTTGGCACCGGTTCTGGAGGCACAACCCTCTTGGGCCTGCGTCGTGGTGCGGATGCGGTTGGGTTCCACGCCCGAGCCGTTCGTGCCGAACCCGAACTGATTGGTCAGCTGGATTCGATTCCCCTGCCTGTGATCTGCCACTGGAAGGGGGACCACTTGGTTGTGCTGCACGGTCGCCAAGGCAACAGGTTTGTCGTCGCTGACCCGGCTGTCGGGCTCCGCCTTTTACGGCGTGAGGAGTTTTTGCACGGCTGGACCAATGGTGTGATGCTGCTCCTTGAACCTGACCACGCCCGCCTGGCCGAACAGGAAGAAGAGAACCGTCATCCGCTCCTTCGTTTTCTCCCGCTAGCTCTGCCCTACTCGGGCCTGTTGCTTCAGGCCCTCGGCATCAACATGGTCCTGGGCCTTCTTGGCCTCACGATGCCCCTATTGATGCAGCTGCTCACCGACGACGTGCTGGTGAGACGTGATAGCCAGCTGCTCACCAGCCTGGGGCTGGGGATGCTTCTGCTCTTCGGGTTCCGCACCGTGATGAGCACCATTCAAGGGCACATGGTGGGGCATTTTGCCCAGCGCTTGCAGCTGGGGATGGTGATGAACTACGGCCACAAGCTGCTGCAGTTACCGATGAGCTACTTCGATAGCCACCGCAGTGGCGAGGTGGTGGCACGCATCGGCGATGTGAGTTTGATCAACACAATGATCGGCACCATTGTGCTTGGCATTCCCAGCCAAGCCTTCGTCGCCGGGATCTCATTCCTGGTGATGATCACCTACAGCGGAGCGCTCACCGCAGCGTCCTTGCTGGCCTTTGCCATTGTCACGGCAGTTGGGTTGTTGTTTGTGCCGGCGACACGCCGCAAGACCCAACGCTTGATCGTGGAATCGGCGGACAACCAGGGCTTTCTCGTGGAAGTGTTCCGTGGCGCACAGGTGCTGAAAACCACTGAGGCCACCCCCCAGGCCTGGGATGAATTCCAAAGCAACGTGGGCCGTCTGGCCAACCTGCGCTGGGGCACCATGCAACTGGGACTGTTCAGCTCCGCCACCACAGGCTTTCTCTCCAGTGCCACCACTCTTGCGCTGCTTTGGTACGGCAGTTCCTTTGTCATCAAGGGCCAGCTGAGCATTGGTCAGCTGCTTGCCTTCAACGGCTTCAGCGGCAACGTTCTGGGGTTCCTCGCAAGCCTTATCGCCTTTGCAGGTCAATACAGCACCGCTCAAGTGGTCTTCCGTCGTCTTTCAGAGGTGCTGGATGCCACTGTGGAGGACCCCAGCGCCCCCCAAAAGGCCAGGGTTGTCCTCCCAGCTGGCTGTGAGATCAGCTGCGACCGGATCTCCTTTCACCATCCAGGCCGTGTGGAACTCCTGCAGGATTTCTCGCTCTGCATTCCGGGTGGACGCTGCACTGCCCTGATCGGTGAATCAGGTTGCGGCAAAAGCACCCTTGTCAAGCTGATCGCAGGCCTCTACCCACCTCAGGGCGGCACCATCCGGTACGGCCCCTACGGCCTAAGCGACATTGCCCTGGAGTGCCTTCGACAGCAGGTGGCGTTGATTCCCCAGGAGGATCAGTTCTTCAACCGCTCTATCTTAGCCAACTTCAAATTGGCCTATCCAGATGTGAGCTTTGAGCAGGTGGTGGCCGCCTGCGATCTAGCCCTTGCCGATGCATTCATCCGTGAGCTGCCAGATGGCTATCAGACGGTGCTTGGGGAATTTGGCGCCAATCTCTCCGGCGGCCAGCGCCAACGCCTGGCGATCGCCAGGGCTCTGGTAACCAATCCACCAGTCTTGATTTTAGATGAATCCACCGCCGCACTTGATCCAGTATTGAAACGACGGCTCATGGACCGGTTGCTGCAACACCGCGCTGGTCTTACCACGATCATGATCAGTCACCGACCGAGTGTGATCGCCGGCTGCGACTGGGTGGTCTACTTGGAGCGCGGTCAGGTGACGCAGCAGGGCTCCCCCTTAGAGCTGCGGCAGATCGATGCGCTGGTTCCTTACCTGCTGCAGTCATGAGCGAATCCAGGCCCTCGGATGCGGGACTGGAGCTCCGCGAAGCCAGCAGCGAAGAGTTTCTCCCTTCGGTCCGTCCGTGGGTACGAAGCGCCAGCCTTGTGTTGTTGGGAAGTTTTGTGGGCGGCATTGCTTTGATGGCGGTGTGGCCCTACCGGGTCGTGGTGCGCGGGGTCGGAGTGGTCCGGCCCAGCGGTGAAACCAGCGTGGTTCATGCGCCCTTTGCTGGAAGGGTGCGGCAGGTGCTGGTTCAGCCCAATGAGCAGGTTCGGGCTGGACAGGTGCTCACCCTGCTCGATCCGAGCGATCTCGAAGGAAGGCAACTTCAATACAGTCAGAACCAGCGGGCTCTCGCCTTGCAGGCTCAGGCGTTGGTAAGCCAAGGGCTGGCAGCGTTACGAACGGCTGACCTGGAAGTGGAGAAAACACTTGCAGAGTTGCGTTTCGCTGAGGCGGAATATCAACGCTTCCAGCAGTTGGCGGGTACCGGCGCGATCACTGCCACGCAGCTGGAGGAAAAGCTCGAGAGGTATAACGTAGCCCTGGCTAACGTCGCTAAGGCGCGCCAGGCGGTTTCTGAGCAGCGATCACGCTCAGAAAACGACCAAGCCCAGCTTGAAAGGGAGCTCGCCACCATCCAGGCCGAAACGGGCCAGATCAAGCGTGACCTGGCAAAGACCGCGATCACTGCCCCGCGAGCGGGGGTGTTGTTCTCACTGAATCTACGCAACACTGGGCAAATGGTGACCGCCGGCGAGGAGTTGGCCCGCATCGCCCCCAGCCAGGCTGGCCTGCTGGTGAAGGTCGTGGTGCCCTCGCAGGACATCACCAATGTGGAGGTGGGCCAGAGCGCCGATCTACGCATCACAGGCTGTCCTTACCCTGACTTTGGCACCCTCAAGGCCAAGGTGGTTTCAATTGCACCCGAGGCCTCCTTGCCACCCCCTCCAACTCCAGGCCTCGGCGGCGGCTACGAAGTGACCCTGGAAGATGCTAATCCCTGGCGCCTTATCAGTGTCAGTTGCTGCATCTCTGAATGAGGCCGTTAAGGGGAGCGCCACCGGACCGGCATAGATCTCAAAGTCGATATAATAATAAGGCGTCGTAAGAATGCCGTTATGATGAAGTGATAATCCACCCCAACCGTCCAGGGACACCTGCAGGGCTGCTGGACTGTTGACTGCGGTTTCGCCTGGGATTATTTTGATCTTTGCATGATATGACCAATCGTCCCAGCCTGATCCAAAATTGTCCTGAAAAATCATCAGCTGGATGTTTTCATTAACCGGTGGTAGCTGGACATAGTGGGATCTCAGGATCTCTTCAGCTGGCTTCCTATTTGCGGTATATCCACTGTCATTTGCTCCGCCCTGAGCGAGCTTTGTCGTCCAATTCCACCAGAATATCCCATGCCACCAGTTGCGACCTGAAAGGGAATCAAAGACAGCCTGATAGCAATTAGCTTGTTCCTCAAGGTCAATCTTTTTGCTTGTAACTCCCCAGGGGGTCTGGCTTGCGCCTTCTCTGCTTTGAAAACCAATCTCAGTGAAAATGATCTCTTTCCCCCAAGTATTGGCTGTCGATTCAAGCTTCGATACAATGGGTTTCCATGCATCCTTTAATTGCGATAGACTAGGCTTAACATTTGAAGCAAGAGGGTAGTAAGCTTCGACACCGATGCAATCCAAATCATCCCACCAATTGATCGCATCAACTTCGTCGTGGTTTGCTGCGTAGGTCAGCGGGCCGAAGTAACTTGCACGCACGGCCTTGACAACAGCTCGCCATTCAGAGGATTTATGGGTTGTGCTTTTGAGCTCAGTTCCAACAACAAAGAAATCTGCCCCTGCATGCTGCGCGAGATCTGCGTAGTGGCTGATGAAAGCCGTGTAGTTGGCAAACCAAGTGGCCCAAGCAGTGTGATCGTTGGCAAAACCAATATTCCCCCTCCATTCTCCATTCTCAATGTCAATGTGAGGCTTGACCATGACATCTAATCCGATGCTCTTAGCCTGCTGAATAACATGCATCAAATCTTCGTCTAAAGGAGTAGAATCATTTGGCTTGGCATAAATAGACGTGGATGTGAAACTGTCCTGATACCAAGTCACAATAATCTGGAGCCAATTTGCTCCCATTGGTTTGATCAGTCCCGATAACGTTTGATCTGATTCAGGACTGGAATATTCGCCTTTCCACCATGATGTATAAACTATGCCCTGTTGAAACCGCTTGCTTGAAGTGGTCGTCTCCATGGCGCAATCCATTCTTATTAGATGTGTAAATCATGACTGGTTGGATGGGTTTTCATGCAAGACTTATGGAACTGAAATCTCTTTAGGGTTAACATCTCACCGGCACCAGGAATGCAGCAGCGCCTTCGCCCACCACTGTCGACCCGGCGCCGGACGCCCTCACCCTGGCCTGTGTTGGCGGTGCTTGCCCTGGTGTTGGCCACCCTTGCCGTCCTGGTGGTGAATCAAAACCATTCGGGGGATCCCCTCAAGGTGCGCAGGGAGTTGCGGAAGTTCTGAGCTGGCCGTGCTTGCCATCTGGCCTCACCCGCGTCGGTTCCTGGCCACGGCCGGCCGGTGGGGCCGGGCCGACCCGACAGCTCTCTCCAGCAGATCCGCCGAGCGGGCTGTGGCTTCCCCCATCGCCTCCTCGCAGGAGGGCAGGTGATAGAGCACCGGAGAATTGGGGGTTGGAAACTTCCGGCGCCAGTGCTTGCCGGGTTTGAGCAGGCCGCTGCCGCGCCAGCGCGCCAGCGTGCGCTCACTGATGCCCAGCTCCTCGCGGGCGTCGCGGGCCGTGGCCCAGGCCTTGCGCTGTTGGTGCTCCATCACTGTGGCTCTCCGGTTGGGTGTCGCTGTCCCTCAAAAGGGCTGATCAGGCGCACCCAGCGAAACGCTCCCTGGATGCCCTACAGGCTACCCAGCTCGGTCGGTTGGTCCGGACAGAGCTGGCCTGAATGACCCTGCGCACCCTGTGCGCAACCCAGGCAACCACCCCTGGTAACCCCCGGGGTTTTGCGCACATCTTGCGCACATCACCCCAAAATGGCCAAAAAAGAGGGCCCTCGGAAACCCCGAGAGCCCTTGCAGTAACTGGATCGGGGCGACAGGATTCGAACCTGCGACCTAGTGCTCCCAAAGC
>JBJTWN010000022.1:0-9840 GCA_046081785.1 Cyanobium sp. | reverse complement strand
CTCGCGGGCCTCCTGCAGCTCGTTGGTGCGGCTTTGCACCTGTTGCTCCAGAGTGGCCACCTGGGGGCGCAATTGCTGCTCCAGAGCTTCAAACTCCTGATTGCGGATGTCGAGAAGCTGCTGTTTCTGGCGATCGGCAAGTAAGAGTTGCTCCAGCTCTTCCTGCACCTGATGCAGTTGCGAGCGTGTGCGCTCAGCTTCCTCGCGGGCCTCCTGCAGCTCGTCATCACGGTTGTGCAACACTGCCAGCAGTTCAGGCAGTGGATCGGTTTGCGCAGCAGCTTGCAAAAGCCGCTGGCGATCGTTCAGCTCGGGTTCGCTGCCCAGGAGCTCTGCCTGCAGTTCGATGTCGGCAAAGGCATTGAGCAACTCGGGTTGGGTGTCGAGCAGGCTCAGGACCACGCTCGCCAGCAGCGGTGAGATTGGGTCCGCGGCAGTGATCTCGGTGCCGGGGTCTTGCTTCGCCAACCAGCTCCGCAGCCCATGGCTTCCAATTCGCTCGATCCGCCAGCCCGCCAGTAAGGGTTGTCCAGTGGCATGGGCGTAGCGAAGAAGCTCCTTGTATTGCTGCGCAAGTGCACTGCTGCTGAGTGTGGCTCGCGCTTCAGCGGCGGCGCCGATCAGTTTTTCGGGGCTGTCATACACCAACACACAGGAGCCATCTTCAGGAGGGCCCAGTGATCCTGGCCAGCTTTCCAGACCTGCCATCTCCAACAAAGCGATGACGCCAGCAGGCAGCTGCAGCGATGAGAACCAGAAGCGCATCAAGGGTTGTGATGGATGGAAAGAATCACAGCGCGCAGTCTGGGTGACTGCGTGGTTGCTGAGCATCGGCCCGTACCCTAATTCAGGTGTGTTCCACAGCCAGAGCAATGGATGCCTGCCAAAAATCTGGGGAAGTAGCGTCAGCGACCGCGGCTCCAGCCCCCCTGACGGTGTGGGTTGGAGCTCCCCAGGCGCTCGCGGCCTTGCCGGATCAGGGCCTGCAAGTGCTCGTGGAGGCCGACCCCAACCTGGCCGAGCGCTGGCGCATCGCATGGCATGGTCGCCAGCGGCTCGTGGTGTGTGATCAGGTACTCGCTCCCGAAAGCGGCGTGCCCGTGCGCTGGTGTCTGTTCAACGACGCCCGGTTCAATGGCCCGCTCGATGGGCAATCCTGGCAGGCCCATCTCCCCAACCTGCGCCAGGTTGGTGAAGAGCAGCGCCTTGGCAGGTCTCTGGCCGACCTGCTGACCAGCGTGACGGAGCCGATGCCGCAGGATCCCTGCACCGCCCTGCACCTGCGGCTGCAGCAGGGTGATCCTTTGGCTGCTCTTCAAGGCCTCGGGGCGTGGTTGGAGCAGGTTTCCACTGTGGAGCTTGCCGTGCCGGAAGCGGCAGCAGCTCTCTGGGCTGATCAGCTGGCGGCCTGGCTGGTGCCGCGAGGATTCCGTGCCGCGGAGCCCCAATCGGCGCGCTGGCAGCGTGACCCCATCGCCACCCAGCGCCTGCTGCTGCAGGAGCGTGATCAGGCACTGGCACGGGTGCAGGATCACGAGGCGCAGCTGCAGCAGCTCAGCACCCGCTACGAAGAGCAGATAGCCCTCAATGACCAGCAGCGGCAACAACTGGAACACATCAACCGCGAGCTCGACGACCTCCTGGCCGTGCTGGACCAGGCGATGGTCTCCGCTTCTTAGCTTCGAGCTCCTGCCAACTGCGACCACCAGCGCCGCCGCGGGGCTGCCGGGTTGTTGGCTTGGCTCAGCGCTCGCGCCTGTTGCTGCGCCAGCTGCTGCTCCAAGCTGTCGAGGTAGGAGCGGAAAGCCTCCAGGTTTCGCCAGTGCTCCTGCAGGTCTTCCGGGGCAGACTCGACCATGGCCTGGAATGGTTGGGCGGCCTGGGCCTGAAGAGGCAGGAGAGGAGAGCTGCTGGCACCGACAGTGCCGCTGTAGCCCGGGAGCACGATCGACGCCAGCTGCGGCAGGCGGAACTGGCTCTCGCGATCAAAGCTCAGCCACACCTCCTGGCCGGCCCACCCGCCCGGCAGCGACCCGGGCTCCAGCACGAAGCCGCAGTTGCTGGGAAGGTTCATGCTCTGCATGCCATCCCTGTGGCCATGACATGGCACGGGAACCGCATCCAGACCCATGGCCTGCAACCAGATCTGGGCGGGCCGCTGCCGGCCACGACGACAAGCCCAGCCCCGGATCGCTCCCATCACCAGGCCATCGCAGTGGCCCACCAATCCCAGCAGATCGCTCTGAAGCAATGCCTTGAGCAGCTCGGCGGTCTGCTTGCGGCGGCCCAGCAGCCCCAGCTGCACCTGCTGGCTGCCGTCTGCGCTCAGGGCAATCACGCGAGGAGGATCCTGCCAGTTCACCAAAGGCAGTTCAGAAGGCAGATCCATGCTGAAGCCTGGCCTCCCTTGCCAGCCCAGCGTTTCGCACACGTCCTGGCGGGGCTGGTTGATCTCCGCCTTGGCAATCAGATGGGGGCCCACCAGCAGGCGCAGCTCGTGCAGTGGCACTCCCGGCGCCACCACCCAGCCCGAGAGCTTGCCGGGCTGCAAGGTATCGATCCCTCCTTGATGGGGAATCGAGCGGCTCTTTTGCCGGCGCAGGCCCAGAAAACGCTTCAGACGGCGACCCTTCTCCTGCATCTGGCCAGCTGCTGACTAATCATGGAATCTTCGTGCTGAAGGTTGACGGTTGTCAACTGTGGCTGGCTGAGGTGAGAGGTGTGAACCCCAGTTCGCGCCAGGCTGCAGGGCTGTAGCGGCACGTTCCCGTGGCCAGGTCATAGGGATTGCGCAGGAAGGCGCCGCCCTGGCCGCTACCAAAATTGCGCATGGGGGTTGTGTAGAGACAGTCGGCAAAGAAGTAGTGCACAACCTGGCTCCAGCGCCTCAGCTTACGGTTGAGCACCTGTTCGCCGCCATGCAGAAGGTTGGCGTGCCAGACCAGCACATCACCGCGGCGCGCCAGGAAACGTTCCTGGCGGAAGCCCCGCGCTGTCACCGCCTCACGCCAGTGGGATTCAAACAACGTTTGCGGGTGGGCTTCGGTCTTGATCGCGTCGGGTGTCAGCCCCAGAGCGTGGGCGCTGAGGTAGGGCAGGCGGTGGCTGCCGGGAAAGTAGTGCAGTGGTCCGCTCTCAATCTCGATATCCTGCAGTGCAAACCACACACCACACATGAAGCCATGGGGGTAACTATGGAAATGCACCGCATCGCTGTGAAAATGCTGCTCACTGCCCACGGCAAAATTCAGGGTCTGGAAGGCGAAGGGTTGGCGCCCGTACAGCTGAGCAAGCAGCGCCAGCACGTCGGGCTCCAGGGCCAGCGCACGCACCGAATGATGCTGGAGCCAGCCATCCTGAATTCGAGGCGGGCCCTCCTCCCCGCTTTCCCAGCGCATCAACGGCTCGGCAAGTAGGGGTTCGAGATCATTCACTACGGCCTCGATCATGGCTTGAAAGGTATCGCTCCTTGGCTGGAGGATGCAATAGCCATCACGGTGCAGTGTCTGGGCTTGCTCAGACCAGGCGCCAAAGGCTCCGCTCGCCAGCAGTTGGTCAAAGTTGAGCTGGTCGATCAGCGGTTGGCCGGTGAGATCCAGTGCCATCGCTCAACGGTTGATCAGAGCTGATCGACCCTGCGGGGCGGCTGGGTTCTGCAGAGAGAGGGACAGATTTTCCTCCACCAGACTCAGATGGGGACTGTAGTGGGGGTCGGCCTGCAACAGAGCACCCCAGCGCTCGAGCATGAATGCACGCTCCTGTTGCCACTGCTGGTAGGCGTCTTGCCCTTCCACGGGAACGCCACGGCTTTTCGACTCATAGTGCACCAGCACAGCCTGCGGGCAAAACAGATTGCGGTATCCCGCCTGCATCAGGCGCAGACAGAGATCAACATCGTTGTAGTTGACTGCCAGATGCTCGGCATCAAAGCCTCCCACCGCCAAGAAACTGCTGCGCCGCACCACCAGCGCCGCCGCCGTGACCGCACTCAGATTATGAGCAACCTCCAAACGCAATTGATATCCTTGCGCATCGGCCGAGAGATATTTGTGCGCATGACCGGCGATGCCGCCGATGCCCAGCACAACACCGCCGTGCTGGATCGTGCCATCGTCGTAAAGCAGCTTGGCGCCCACCGCGCCGATCTCTGGCCGCAGAGCCTGTGCTGCCATCACGGCCAGCCAGCCGGGATGGGTGGCTTCAACATCATTGTTGAGGAATGTGAGCAGTTCACCCGTGGCGATGGCCACTGCCTCATTGTTCAGCGCCGCGAAGTTGAAGCGTCCGGGCCGTCTGAGAATCGAGATTCGCGGTTGTTGCTCCAATTCATGCAAGTAGGCCAGCGTCTCGGCTTCGCGGCTGCCGTTGTCGATCACGATGATCTCCAGAGGCACGGCGCCATCGTCATGCTCAGACAGGGAATTCAGGCAGCAGCGCAGCAGCTGGTGCTGATCACGCGTGGGAATGATCACACTCACCAACGGCGCCGGATCTGGCAGCGCCCAATGCAGCACATGCCCACCGTTGGCCTGGTGGCTCACCGTGATGCTTGTGCCATGGCGGCTCAGGAAGCTCTGCAGGCTGGCCGCCGTTGTCGCCGACGCACGAACCTCCTGGTTGGTGTCGCGGCGGTGATACAGAACTTCCTGCAGATGCACGATCTGATCGCCACGGCAAAGCTGGGTGACTTCCAGTACAAGGGAATACATCTCCAGAGCTTCATCTCGATCATGAAGGCTTTGGGCCGCCTGCAGGCAAAGATCAGCTTGAATCAACCAGCAGTGCGAGTAGTGCGGATCGCTGTAAAGGAGATCAGGATTCCAGGCCGGTTTGAAATGGGGTGAATGCCGGCGCCCCATGGCAGTGATCCGGTCTTCATCGGCGTAAACAACCGCAGCTTCGCGGTGCCTGGCAAGCGTGGCCGCCAGCCTTCGCAGGGCCTGTGGGGCAAGCTCGTCGCCGGCCTGCAACAGAAGCACCCAGGTGTGAGGATCTCCGGCCTGCAGTGGCTGCGTTGGCTCCAGGAGTTGATAATCGCCCTTCAGTTGCCGCTCAAGGCTGCTGATGGATTGATCTGCAGCTTGCTCGGCCTGGCGATCGCCATTCAGCCACACGCTGATCTGGATGATTGGCTCAGCCGCGGGCTTGGTTTGCCAGAGCCCGGCTTGGCGCACCTCCTCCTGCAAGCGCGGCCGTTCGACCTGCTCAATCCACTCGTCGTAACCCACCAGGGGCTGGGTTCTGCGGCTGAGCAACTGGTTGTAATCTCTCCACAGGTGCGGAATGGAGTGAATAGTGCGGCTGCTTTGCCTGCCGTAGGCGGGGTGGAGGGCCTCAAGTTTTTTCCGCAGGGCGCGTTGCACGCGCCAGAAGGGTTGGCGCACGAGCCTCAATTGAGCCAGGCTGGCGGTGCCATTGAGCCCAATCAGCTCAAAATGGGCCGATGCTCTCGCCTTGCTGATGCGGATCAAGCGCCGACGCAGCTTGCCCCGGATGAGGAGCCGGCTCTGCAGCCCATTCAACCGGCCATAGCATCGCTGCTGCTCACACTGCAGACGCACGCTGAGCATGTACCAGCCAGGCTGCGGGGGCTGCCTCAGCATCAGCGAGGGGCGCTCACCTCCCTCAATCCAGGTCCAGTCCTGCCGCAGGTACAGCCCCAGCCAGTGGCGCAACGCCATCATTGGCGATGGCTGGCTTGCATGCCCAGCACAAACTTGGTGAGGCTGACGCCGATGGCCCCGGCGGCCAGTATCGTGAAGAATCCCTTGTTGCGCCAGTCGTTTTCGGGATCCTCGGGGCGTTGGGGCGACGATAACAGCGCCATGAATTTCTGCTGGCGCTTGCTTTCCACGCGCGCTTTCTCCACAGCGGATAAGGCCAGCTTATAGGAATCGGTTGCGAAGGAAACATCGGATTCAAGCTTCACGATATCCGCCGATTTCCGGCTCAGGTTACGGCCGGTTTGCGACACGAGCGATCGGCGTTCTCGTTGAATCTGTTGCTCCAGCTCTCGCATCTGGTCGGCAACAGCGGCCACTTCAGGCTCGTTGGGGTCCTTGAACTGCCGCTTGAGCGTCGCCAGCTCAACGCGCAACTCCACAAGCTTTTCCTGGAGCTTGCCGATCATTTGCCCAGCCATTTCAGCTTCACCTTTGGGATCGATCACCGTATTGAAATCCTGGTAGGCCAGCAGGCGATTTTTGGCAATACTGAGTTTTTGGCGAGAGCGTTGTAGCTCTGTTTCGGCAAAGTCTCCCTGCTTCCTGCTGATATCCTGATTCAGGCGGTTCACGAATTGCTCGCTCTTGGCGAGCATGAATTGATTGAGCCGATACGATGCTTCTGGGTTTAAGCCGATCGTCCGCAGCACAATCGCTCCCGACATTTCATCAAGGCTGACAGCCACTTGTTTCTTGAAAAACTTTAATTTCTTTTCATTCGACAGCCTCGCTTGGATGCCGGCAAATGGGTCAAGGCCGCTGCGAGCGTAGGCACGATCCAGGTCAAAGGTGCGCCTGAGATCGGCGAGAACCTGTGGAGATTGCAGATAGGTTTTCAGAAAGCGAGCATCTTCCAGGGAAAGTTGATTGCCTTGGCCGAGGAGACCAGCCAGCGAGGAGCCATTCATCGATTGGCCTGTATCTTCGGCTTTGCGGATCACAAAATCTGATCGCGTCACATAACGATCCCTGGCAATGAAGTAGAAATAGATGCCTGCCAGCGCGATTGGCACGATTAGTAATTGCGTCACCGATAGGCGCGCCAGGCTTGAGGGCCTGATCCGGGGCGGCTTGATCGGCACCACCTTTGGATCGGAGCGGCTGGGATCGTCCAGATCCGCGATCACAGCAGCCGAGTCTTTCTTGAGCAGAAAGCGATTGAGCGGGTTGAAGTGGTCTACATCGAGCATGGCTGGCGGCTGCTGGTGTTGGGAGATCGCTCTGCTTAGGTAGGCTCCTCCTCCATCCCCCGCTGGGCTGGAGCGGCAAGAAGGCGCTCGGTATGCAAGGCGACAGCCTCGTCGAGATCGTGGAAGACCTCTAATTTACCACCCTCCAGGATGAAGGCCCGGTTGCAATGCAGTTTCAGACCCCAAAGGTTGTGATCAACCATCAGGAAGTCGGCATTCTGGCGACGTTGCATCAGCAATCGCTTGCTCTTCTCACGGAAGCGCTGGTCACCAGCCGCGGTGACTTCGTCGATCAGATAAACATCAAAGTCAAAAGCCATCGACAGCCCGAAAGTGACCCTGGAGCGCATGCCGCTGGAGTAGGTCTTGAAGGGACGATCAAAGTACACTCCCAACTCGGCAAACTCCTCTACATAGCGTACCTTGTCGGCGATTTGCGCTTTTTCGGCATAGATCCTGCTCACAAACGTTACATTTTCCCGGCCTGTCAAGCTACCCTGAAACCCACCGACCAGGCCAACGGGCCAGGAGATGCTGCTGTCGGTGCTGATGCTGCCGCTATCGGGCAGATCAATGCCACCGAGGATGCGCAGCAGCGTGCTTTTGCCAGCGCCGTTGGCGCCAAGAATGGCAATCGATTCGCCTGTTTCAATGCGAAAGCTGAGATCCCGGAAGATGGTGGTCTTCTTGCCCTGGTAGAAAAAGCTCTTGGTGAGATTACGTACCTCAATCATCGCTCTAGAGGTTGTTCGGCTATTAGAGTGTGAGCAGGCGCCGCTCGTTGTTCTGATACACCCACAATGAAAAGGCCAACAAAGCAATCGTCCACACCATAGCGTAGTTGAGGTTAGCATCAGGTGTGTAATAGTCTGCGCTCATCGACTGACGGTTGAGTTCGATGATGTGCATCAGCGGATTCCAGATAAAAAACACCTTGGTCCAGGGTGGGAACACCCAGTATCGGAAGGGCACGCCGGAAAGAAACCACAGAACGCGCGGAATCCAGACCGCGATTCCCTTGAAGCTCGCTGAAAGGTGGCCGGCGATCATGAACAACAGCCCCGTGGAGAAACCGATCGCTGAGGCCAGCAGAATTGTGAAGAAAAACAAGCCCAGATCGTGCATCACGATCTGATCGATCACCACCCAGGTGCCAACGCAGACCACCGCCAGGCAGCAGGTGTACAGGCCTGTCTCGCAGATGGTACGGGCGATGACGGTGTCGATTGGTTTCACCGGCTTGTAAAACAGCAGCGCTTCATTGGCATCCATCGCATTGATGCTGCGATTGGCGATCTGGCTGAAGATGGTGAACAGCACAATTCCTGAGCCCAGGAACAGAACCACATTCAGATTGCCGCCACGATGCAAATTGATGGCGGATAAGAACGCTGTCCAGATGGCGATCAGCCCCAGTGGCTGAATCAGAACCCCCAGAAAACCACCGTTGATATCACTCACCCGGGTGCGCAACTCCCGATACACCAGGGCATCAACCACACGCCACTGCACCCGCCAACCCGGCAGACGGTTGATGCCATCCCTGCGGCGCGGCTGTGGATCAGAAGCTGCTTGCCCAGTGGTTCTGCCTGCAGGGGTATCCACCAGCTGATGTGGTAACAGATTGGATGCAATTCTAAACCCTCTCGTCGGTTTCGCTGCCTCGCACTGCCAGCCAGGCTTCAAGATCCTTGCGCAGCCCGCGCTGCACGCGCCGCTCGATCCTTTCCAGGGCCAGATCCAGCGCCGGGTTGATCAGCTTTTGGGTCCGCGGCCATGCCAGCAGGGGTGAGCTGACCGCTACCTCGGCCCAGCCCAGCAGCCCAGACGCAACAGGACTCAGCTCCGCCCTCAGGACGATGCCGAGCTCCTGTCCCCAGGCCCCCAGGCCCTCAATCCGGCAACTGTGGCCAAGCACCTGCAGTGTTGGCTCCTGCCATACGGCCTCAAGCCGCAGGCTGGGGTGCAGCTCCAGATGCAGCAGCTGCAGTGGCCTGGAGTGGTAGTTGAAGCGCCCCTGCCCCTGCTGCTGCAGGCGTTCCCTCGCCAGCAACGCCATCAGCGGTCGATCCACGAGGGCCAGGTACCCACCGAGCAGTTGCCCGCTGAAGCTGTTCGGATCCAGGTCCAGCTGGATGGGGCGGCGCCTGGTCAGGGGTCTTTCATCCCAGCTCATCGCCGGCGCAGGCATTGTTGCTGTGTTCGACTGGAAACCCCCCATGCATTCTTGGCATTGAGCGCACCAGCCCTGGCAGCAGCGGTGCTGGGCATCCCCAGCGCCGGCATGGCGAGGATCGCCACCTTGGCCCCCCTCCTGGCTCCGGCGGAGCTGGTGGTTGGGGCGAAGGCCTGTGGCCATGCCCGGTTGAGTGCGGTTCTGGCCTGGGGTCTCAAGCCTTCCGCTCGCAGGGCTGAGAGCCTTGCCCAGCGGCGGGGTCTGCCCCTCTGGCGCTGTGAGGATGGCTTTCTGCGGTCGCTGGCCCTCGGCCCTGATGCTCCGCCCTGGTCGCTGCTACTCGACGATCTCGGAATCTACTACGACGCCCACGCTCCCAGCCGCCTGGAGCAGTTGATCACGCAACCGCTCGACGATGCGCAGCACCAGCGGGCTGCGGAGCTGCGCCAGCTGTGGTGTGAGCAGCGCCTCAGCAAATAAAACGGCGCCCGCGAGTCGCCCCCGCCTGCCAGCCCCTACGTGCTCGTGGTGGACCAGACGGCCGGCGATCTCTCGATCAGCTGTGGCATGGCCGATCTGCACAGCTTCAAGCGGATGCTGGTGGCCGCCCTCAACGGCCATCCCCACTGCCGCATCCTGCTCAAGAGCCATCCCGATGTGGTGGCGGGCCGCAAGCGCGGCTGTCTTGGCCTGTCGGCGCTGCAGCGCCCGCGCGTGGATCTCTGCGCCAACGACGGCCATCCCGCCGCAC
>JBJTWN010000021.1:0-22997 GCA_046081785.1 Cyanobium sp. | reverse complement strand
GGCGCATGCGCCAGCTGCTGATGCCTCCCTTCCACGGCGAGCGCATGCGCTCCTACGGCACGGTGATCAATGCCATCTGCCAGGAGGAAGCCGATAGCTGGAGCTGCGGGGCGCCGATCGAGGTGCGCTCGAGCATGGGGCGGATTTCATTGCGGGTGATTTTGCAAACCGTGTTTGGTCTGCGCAAAGGCCCGCGGATGGATCGGATCGCCGAGAGCTTGACCGACCTCCTCGAGACGTCCAACCAACCGTTGAGCACCCTGCTGCTCTTCACCAATCTGCTGCAGAAGGATCTGGGCGCTTGGAGCCCCTGGGGCCGTTTCCTGCGCAAGCTGAGCGTGGTGGATGGGCTGCTCTTGGAGGAGATTGCCGAGCGCCGCGCTGAAGCGGATCCGCAGCGCGACGACATCCTCAGCCTGCTGATGGAGGCCAGGGATGCGGATGGCCAGCCGCTCAGCGATGGGGAGCTGCGCGATGAACTGATCACCCTCCTGGTGGCGGGCCACGAAACCACCGCCACGGCCCTGAGTTGGGCCCTCTATTGGCTGGCCACCCGGCCAGAGGTGCAGCAGCGGTTGCGGCAGGAGCTGCAAGAGGCCAACCCCACCCCAAACCAGCCCCTGGAGTTGGCCGCCCTGCTCAAGCTTCCCTATCTGCAGGCGGTGTGCAACGAAACGCTGCGCATCTATCCGGTGGGCATGCTCACCTTCCCCCGCCAGCTGCAAGCCCCCCTCACTCTGGCGGGCCATCAGCTGGAGGCCGGCACGGTGGTGATGGGTTGCATCTATCTGGCCCATCGGCGCCCGGAGGTGTTTCCCGAGCCGGAGCAGTTCCATCCCGATCGGTTTCTCTCGGGAAGCTTTGGCCCCACCACCTTTCTGCCCTTCGGCAGCGGCAGCCGGCGCTGCATCGGCATGGCGTTTGCCATGTTTGAGATGAAGATCGTGCTCAGCCAGCTGGTGCGGCGCTTCGCGCTGGAGCTGCATCCCTCCACACCCCAACCGGTGACGCCCGTGCGGCGAGGCCTCACCTCCGGCATCTCACCGGTGCAGCTGCAGGTGCGAGAACTGACGCCCCCTCAAGCCCAGGCCTCAGGGGGCTGAGAGCCCCGTGTCGTAGGCGGTGAACCCACACGTGCTGGCCGCCGCCTTCCAGGCCTTCTCAAAGCGGTCCCAGCGGAAACTGCGGGGGTCGTAGCGGCTGCGGCTGCGGTCCACGGCGGCATGGGTGGTGAGGCGGTTCAGGGGGATGCCCCAGCGGGCCTGCCAGAGCAACACCTGGGCGGCGGCAGCCTGATATTGGGCAGGGGTGTAACCGCTGTGGGCCGAGGCGTCACCGCGACCATCCGCAGGGGTGACGACGCTCAAATGGAGCGCCACATTGTTGATCGAGCCGGGCGAGGAGGGGCGGATGCGCACGCTCATGTCGCCCCAGGCCGACATCCCTGCCCCATAGGCCCGCTTCTCGTCAGCCACCAGCCGCAACCGCTCGCCTTTGGGGGTGATCAACAGGTGGTAGCTGGCCTGGTCCTCATCGCGCGGGTGGGGCGTTTGGAAGAGCTTGAGGGTGTCGGCTTCGCTCACGACGGTTTCATGAAGCACGATCAATTGCGGGGCATGGGGCACTTGGCGTCCAAAGACATCCCGCTGTTGCCGCTCGCCGAAGTTGGTGGGATCGGCGGGGGTGGCCCGCTCGGGTGTGAGGGCTGCCTTGGCCGTCAGGGCCTGGCTGCAGCGCAGCAGCGCCTCCTCCGGCTGGGGTGGCACGGGGCTAGCGGCCAGCTCCCGCACCTGCCAGCCTGGGCGGGGGCCGCAGGCTGTGAGGGTGAGGGCCAGCGCGGCGAGGGTGGTCGCGGAGAAAACAGCGCGTTGATCGCTCATCCAGCCATTCAAGCGGGGGCCCTGGCCAGCCAGACGCCAGAAGGGTGGTGGTTGCACAGCCATATTGGGTGCGACATCCTCCCAGCCGATCCATCCCCCCAGCGCTGCCGCCCTCCCCATGCCCGCCCTCACCCACCTCCTGCGGCAGCTGGGCGACTGGCTGGCCAACGCCAACCTCGGCATGGGTCTGCTGCTCCTGGCGGGGGCCTCGATCGCCCTCTCCCATGTCTTCGCCCTGCTGGCCAACCGTCTGAACCGCCGCCAGATCCTGGTGCAGCTGCTGCTGGATGTGTTGATCCTTGCGGTGGCCTACCTGCTGGCCCTGGCCTGCGACATGGTGCTGCTCAGACAGTTCGCCTCCAGGCCTGTCCCGCCGGGGCAGGTGTTGGAAGGGGTCGCCCCCTGCCTGCTGCCCGCCACCCTCTACGTGTTTGCGGCGGCCCCCTATGTGGGGGAGTTGATCGCAGGGGCCCTCTGGGTGATGGTGCATCTCAACGTCGTGGCCTTCGTGCACGCGCGCTTTCAGCTCCCCCCCGCCGAAGCGCTGCTGCTCTGCAGCCCGGGCTACGGGCTGGCCACCGCCCTGGTGTGGGTTCGCTTTCGCCAGCGGTGGCAGGCGAGCTACACCACCCTGGCCTCCCACCTCGGCGAACGATGAGCTCTCCGGCGCCCACGCCGCCATCCCGCCGGGCGAGTCGCGCGGCGGTGCGGGAGCAGCTGCGGGACTTGCGGCGCAGGGGCCTTGCTGTGATCGCTGTGGTGGGGCTCGGGCTGGGCCTGTTGGCCTTCAGCCACGGGCTTCGGCCGGTGGGCAGCCTGCTCAGCGCCGCCGAGCAGGCCCCCCTGCTGCGGGTGATCGGCGCGCTGCTGCTGGTGTTGATCCCCACCGCCGGCATCTATTCGCTCGTCAGCCAGTTCGCCTTTTGGGAGGGATGGATCGAGGGGTTGCAGAAGCCCGCCAAGCTCTTCGCCGCCACCTCGCCCAGCTCAAGCGGGGCGCCCGCCCACTACGTGGTGTATCTCGATGGCATTCACCAAAAGGAAAGTGATCACCCCCCGCGCATCAGCACTTTCCTCGCCCGCTTGGAGCAGGCTCTGGGCCCGGGCACCCGTTTGGTGAAAGCGATTGAAACCTACACCGTGCTGCCGGTGGGTCTGGCGGAAGACCCTGGTAGCGCCTGGTTTTGGCGGCGGTTGCTGACTCTGCAGGAGCAGCATCCCAACGGGCTGGTGCAGGTGCTGGCGGCGACGCTCGTGGAGGCCAACAATGTGATCAAGGTGGGCATCTCCTCCGATCGGCGCTACGCCCCGATCCTCAATGTGGAATTGGCGCTCAAGGTGGCCGAGCGGCTCGCCGAGGCGGGCTTCCATCCCTCCTCCGGCGCGCCGATCACCCTGCTCGGCTACAGCGGCGGTGGCGAGATGGCCATGGGCATGGCCGACTACCTGCGGCGCATCTGCCGCTGCCCCATGGGCATCGTCACGTTTTGCGGGGTGTTCAGCGGCAACCAGGAGCTGGCCAAGGTGTGGCGCATCACCACCGTGGTGGGCAGCCGCGATCCGATGGAAGTGGTGGGCCGCCTCGCCTACCCCGGTCGCTCGCCCTTGCTGCCCCTCACCCGCTGGAACAAGGCCATCCGCGCCGGCAGCGTGCGCCGCATCCTGATCCCCGGCATGACCCACAACGGCAACCAGGGGCCCTTTTCCGAGCGCTACCGCGACGCGGTGATCGGGGCGATTTTGGCGGCGGTTCACCGCTGGGACGGGGAGGGGGCAGCACCTTGAGGGGAAGGCGAGGGGCAGGCCAACGCAAGCGGCAGCCCAAGGGCGATGGCCCATGGCGCTCAGAGACCGCGTCACCTGGCACCCCCAAGCCATCCAGGATCAGCCCTCAGGCCCCCTGCCGCAAGCGGTCCACCACCACAAACGGACTGCTGCATGGCTGGCAGACCCGCAGGCGCTCCAAAGCTTGGGCGGCGGCTTCCCCCTGCAGAAATCCGTCATGGGGCAAGGCCCCCAGGGCATCCTGGTAATCCCTCAAGGCTTGGCGTTGCCCCTCCGCCAAAGGTGCACTGGCCAACACCATCTGGCTCCGCCTGTGGAGCCGTTCCCGCCAGATGCCTCCGAGCAGCACGGGAAACACCTGGCAACGCCCCTCCAGCGCTTGCTGCAGCAGGGCGGCGCTGTCAATGCAGAGGCCCAGGGGGCCGTAGCCCCCATACAGCAAGTGCCGCTCGCTGGCCTCCAGGTTGTGCACCAACGCCATGCCATCGCAGAGATCCAATACATCGGCGAGCCGTTCACCGATGTAGCGCTCTCCGAGGTAGCGAAGGGTGCCGTTATGGCGATCGTTTTGCCAAGGCCGATGCAGATCGTTCAGCCCTTCCCAACCGCAAAGGCCCTCATTGCCTTGGTAATACTGCAAGCGAATCGTCTCCTCCCCCCGCCGCCATTCCATCTCCAGGCAGCAGTGGGGCAGCAGCGACACCCGTTCAGCCCCTTCCCCATCGAGCAGGCCCGTGCGGATCGGCAGGGCGAGGGGCACCTGGCTCCAGCCCTGCCCCCCTTCGAGGGGGAGGCTGGCCCCCAGGCCGAAGCTGGTGACGCCACAGCGCAGCTGGGCCCACACCTGCCAGCCCTGCCGCTCCAGCTCCCCCACCAGCGCGGCTGAGCTGCGGCAACCCTCCACGGCCCAGGGGTCGCCGCCCAGCAGGTTGGCCCCCAGGCGGTTGAGCAGCCGGGCGCAGCGGCTGTTGCGGGCCCGCTCCTGCTGCGTTTGCTCATGGCTGAGCCCCTGATTTCCCCAGATCAGCCCGCCGGTGAGCTGGGTGAAGGGAGAATGGCGGGCGGGATGCGCTGGCACCGCGTCGAGGGCGGGCAAGCGCACCAGAGCGGCCAGGGAGAGAACAGGATCTGGATCGTCGCGAAGGGCCCAGAGTCGCAAGGCCGTGGGGGTGTTGGGCGGAGACGGGGGGAGCAGATGGGGCAGATCGTCGGCCAGAGCCGCGAGCAGCGTTGGCGTGAGCAGCCCACGCTCCAACACACCGGCCAGGCTTTGCAGGCGCGAGGGCAGCTGGGCCGGTGCCAACCGCCAGCCCCGGGGCAGCAACCACAGCAGGGGGATCAGGGCGGGCTTGTCGATCGAGCGGGCCAACCTCTGGAGCCAGGCCTGCCGGTTCAAGCCACTGCGACACACGCTGTGCTCGAGGGCCTCCTCCAAGGGCGTGAGCGGGATGGGGCATGGCCATTCCGCCGCCAAAGCCAGAGGATCCTCGCAAGGGGACGGAGACTCGCCGAACGCCAGGGCGACCATGCCGCGGCCGACAAAGGCAAGGCCCATCCTGCCCTGCCAGGCGATCATCAGCGCATCCCCCTCCCAACCGCACCCCATGGCCTATCCCCCTACGGCGTTCTTGGGCCTCGGCGCCCTTGGAGCCCCGATGGCGGCCAATCTGCTGGCGGCCGGCGTGCCCCTGGTGGTGCACAACCGCACCCGAGAGCGGGAGGCCACCCTGCAGGCGTCTGGAGCCCGGGTTGCCGCCAGCCCGGCAGAAGCCGCCGCCGCTGCCGAGGTGTTGATGCTCTGCCTGAGCGATGGGGCGGCGGTGGAGGAGGTGCTCTTTGGAGCGAAGGGAGCCGCCAAGGCCCTGGCCCAAGCTGCCCTGGGCTCCAATGGCGGGGCGAGCGCCCCCCTGGTGATCGACTGCTCCACCATCGAGCCGGCCCGCACCCGCCACCTGGCCGAACGGCTGGCAGAGCAGGGCATCGCCTGGCTGGATGCCCCCGTCACCGGAGGCACCGAGGGAGCCCGGGCCGGCACGCTCTCGGTGTTGGTGGGCGGGGAGGCGGCCAGCCTGGAGCGGGCCCGGCCCCTGCTGGAGCTGGTGGGGACAACCATCACCCACTTCGGGCCAGCCGGAGCCGGTCAGCAGGCCAAGGCGATCAACCAGATCCTGGTGGCGGGCAGCTATGCGGCGGTGGCGGAGGCCATGGCCCTGGGGCAGCGCCTGGGCCTGCCGATGGAGGCCCTGCGGGAGGCGCTTGCCGGAGGCGCCGCCGGTTCCTGGGCCCTGCAACACCGCGCTGCGGGCATGGTGGCCGGCAGCTTCCCCCTGGGCTTCCGGCTGGCGCTGCACCGCAAGGATCTGGCCATCGCCCTGGCAGCGGCCCAAGAATCGGGACTGGAGCTGCCGGTGTGCCGCACGGTGGCCGCCATGGAGGATCAGCTGATGGCGGCGGGCCATGGCGATGAGGATGTCTCCGCCTTGGCCCGCTGGTTTGCCCTTAACCCAGCTCCACCAGCCAGCGGCGCAGCAGGGGCAGGCTGAGCCCGATCACGCTGGAGAAACAACCCTCGATTCGCTCCACCATCAAGCCTCCGCGACCCTCCAGCGCAAAGCCGCCAGCGCACTGCAGGGGTTCGCCACTGGCGACATAGGCGACGATCTCCGCCTCGCTGAGCGGGGCGAACTGCACGCGGGTGGTCACCACAGCCAGCCACGCCGTGGGGGCTTCCATCCCCGGCTCGCCTGGAGCCGCGCTCAGCAGGCAGTGGCCTGTGTGGAGTTCTCCCCAGCCCCCGGCCATGCGGCGCCAGCGGCTGATCGCCTCCGCCCCATCCAACGGTTTGCCAAACACCTCCCCTTCAAACACCAGCAATGAATCGCAGCCCAACACCGCCTGGATCTCCCCATCGGCTGGCGTCAAGCGGCCATGAACGGCTTCGGCCTTGGCCTGAGCAAGCCGCTGCACCAACCGCAGAGGATCGGGCTCCTGCAACTCCTCCTCCAGCACGCCGCTCACCTGCACACGGTGGGGGATGCAGGCCTGCTCAAGCAGACGGCGACGGGCTGGCGAAGCCGAAGCGAGCAGCAACATGGCAGGCGGCCGGGTCCGTTTCACCCTGGCATGGGGTAAGTTGCGGTCGCCTCCAGCCGCAGCCGGGAGCCATCGGCACAGGGCAGAACCAGCCGCTGGGCCCGCAGCCAGTACCCCCCCTCTCCGGGCAAGCCATCGTGCCGTGCCCCGCCACCGGGTAGATAAAGGGGATCCCCCCGCAAGGGGGCACCGATGGCAGCGCAGTGAATGCGGATCTGATGGGGGCGGCCGCTGGCGATCGTCACCTCCACCAGGTCCCCGTCGGAGCCGCGTTCCAGCACTTGAAGGGTGCTGAACGCTGCCAGATCTCCAGCTTCCGCTTCGTGTGCGGCACACCAGATCAGGCCAAGCCGCGGGTGGGGCCGGCGACCGATCGGCGTTCGGATCGTGAGCATCTCTCCTGGCCCCATCGACTCCGGCCGACCACCAGGCGCCAGCAAGGCCCGATACACCTTTTGACACGGGGGCCGACTGGCAGGGGGGCCCTGCCGCGCCAGCTCCGGGCCAGCGTCCAGGGCGGCCGTGCTCTCCCTGAGGCTGGCGCTCAGCCAGCGGCGCGTGGCACTGCGGCGGGCACACACCAACAGGCCGCTGGTGAAACGCCCCAGGCGATGCACGGGCCGTGGCACCCCACGGGGATCCTGCCGATGGCGGCGCTCCAGCAGGCGCAGCGCGGTGTGCTCCAGCCAACCGCCTGCCGGCAGCACGGGCAGACCAGGGGGCTTGTCGATCACAAGCAGATCACCGTCGTCATGCACCACCAGCCAGGTGGCTGGCACCGCCTCCTCACGCCAGGGTGGCCGGTGCCAGGCCAGGCGATCACCGGCCACAAGCGGAGCTTCCGCGTGCAGCGGCTCGCCATTGCGGTGGATTTCGCCTGCGGCCAGGCGCGCCTGCCAATCCGCCAAGGGACTGTGGGGGTAGCGGGAGGCGTAAAACGCAGCCACGCTCGTGGCAGGGCGTTCAACCCGGTCGCGATAGGTCCAACCCGCGTTCAACCCGGCAGGCAGCCAACCGTCTTGATCGGCAGGATCAGGATTGGCCGCTCTCGGCCCCTCATTCCACCAGGCCATGCTCCAGGGCGTAGCGCACCAGCTCCGTGCGGCTGGAGGTGCCCGTCTTGATGAAGAGCCGGCTCACGTATTTCTCCACATTGCGAATGGAGGTGTCGAGCTGGCGGGCGATCTCCTTGTTCATCATTCCTTCAGCCACCAGCTGGAGCACGCTCGCCTCCCGGGGGGTGAAGTCGAAGGCCATGGCTGGCGCCTGTTTCTTGACCCCTCCGGTGCCGAGCATCGAGCGGATCTCCGTGATCTGCTTGGCCATCTGGCCGATATCGGCATCGGCAAAACGAGCCGCCTCGGCCAGCAGCCGCTCCTGCCGCCGCACCGCGTTGCGCAGCCGCGCCACCAACTCCTCCGGATCGAAGGGCTTGGGGATGTAGTCATCGGCGCCGGCACTGAAGCCGGCGATGCGATCAGCGGTCATGCCCTTGGCGGTGAGAAAGATCACCGGCGTGCCGCCCAGCCGCTCGTCAGCCCGCAGCCGCTTCAGCAGGCCAAAGCCATCGCAGCGAGGCATCATCACATCGGTGATCACCACGTCGGGAAGCAGCTGCTGGGCTTGGGTCCAGCCGTCTTCGCCATCGTTGGCCGTGCTCACATGGAAGCCCTCATCTTCGAGAAAAGCTTTCACGGCGGTCCGCAGCCCCGGCTCGTCATCCACCAGCAACACCCGCACGGCGGGACGCTCGGCTTCAGAGGTGGCCGTATCGGATTGGGGATCTGGAGCCGAAGTGGAGCCAGGGGAGGGGGTGGAAGCCATGAAAGAGCGCGACGAACCCACCCTAAGGACGGCGGGCCCCGGGCACCACCTGCTCCCGCTCCACCAGGGTGCCGCCGTAGCCCAGGCGGCGGGCCTCTGCGGCCAACGTGGCTGGATCCTTGCCGGCGTGCTCAGGGAAACAGGCGGCCCACCAGATCTGGTGATCCAAGCGATTGGCGGGGGTGATGGCCCCGCCGGGGTTGAGCGCGCGCAAGATCAGGCGGCCATTTCCAGCGCCACTGCCGCCGGTGATGCGCATCGGCTGGGTTGGACTGCAATCGAGCACGTCGGTGGAGATGAAGAGTCGATCCAGGGTCTGCTCCCAGAGGTTGAGGCGCCAAACCCGGGGCTGGGAGGCATTGGGCTTGCGGCCGAACACCCCCAGCCGATAACGCCCCTTGACACCCACCTTGTCAACCAGGATCAACAGATCAGGTGGAGGAGGAGGCATGTCGCCGGGAGCCTCCTCCTCTACCTCGGGGGCCGGCTGGCTGCCCGAGGCTGACGGCGAGGGAGCTGCTGGGGACTGGGCTGAGGGGGCCCCAGGTGCCTCTGGCTGGGCCAAGGCCTGGAGCGGCCTCAAGGCCAGCCACGCTGGAATCACCAGTAGGGCCAGAGCCACCCCCCAACCCTTGGACATCGCTGCTTCGTCGCCGCGCCAAGGGTCTGGATTCACTTCAAGATGTCGTTTTGACAGCATGCCCCCATGCTGACCTACCTCGATCACCACGCCACAACACCCTGTGCCAGCGAAGTTGTGGACGCGATGGCGCCCTGGTGGCAGGAGCACTTCGCCAACCCCTCCAGCCGCCTCTATCGCCCTGCCTTGGAAGCCTCCGCTGCGGTGGAGCATGCCCGCTCCCGGGTGGGCCAGGCCCTGGGGATGAAAGAAGAGGCGGTGGTGTTCACCAGTGGCGCCACGGAAGCCAACAACCTGGCCCTGCGCGGCGCCGTCGAGGCGGCTGGGCGGGCGGGCAATCCGCGCCGGGCCCTGGTGACCCTGGCCACAGAGCACCGGGCCGTGCTCGACCCCCTCACCGCCCTGGCCCGCCAGGGCTCTCCCCTCACCGTGCTGCCGGTGAAGCCCGATGGGCTCTTCGATCTGGCCGATCTCGAGGCCGCCTTGGGCCCAGACACCCTGTTGGTTTCCGTGATGGCCGCCAACAACGAGATTGGCGTGGTGCAGCCCCTCGCCGCCATTGCGGCCCTCTGCCGCCGCCAGGGCGTGCTGCTGCACTGCGACGCCGCCCAGGCCGTGGGCCACATCCCCTTGAACATGGCTGATCTGGGGGTGGATCTGCTCACCCTCTCCGCCCACAAGTTTTATGGGCCGAAGGGGATTGGAGCGCTGCTCATCCGTCCCGGAGTCAGCGTCGCCCCCCAGCAATTGGGGGGGGGGCAGGAGCGAGGCCTGCGGGCGGGCACGCTGCCCGTGCCTCTGATCATCGGCCTGGCAGCTGCCCTGGGGATGGCCCTGGCCGATCGGCAGGAACGCACCCAACGACTCGCGGCCCTGCGCAATGCACTCTGGCATCAGCTGGAGGAGATGGGCGGCATCATCCGCAATGGCTCGGCCGACCACTGCCTGCCCCACAACCTGAATGTCAGCGTCGCTGGCGTCGACGGCACCCGACTGCACCAGCTGCTGCGCCGCAGACTTGCCGTGAGCAGCGGCTCGGCCTGCAGCCAGGGCAGCCCCTCCCACGTGCTGGCGGCCCTGGGCCGCAGCCGCCAGGAGGCGGCGGCCACGATTCGCTTCGGGCTCGGCCGCCACACACAACAGGCAGAGGTGGCCGAGGCTGTGGCCGCCGTGCATGAGGCGCTGACCAACCTGCGCCACACTCCCTAGCTTGTGGGGGCATCGCACCCTCTGGCCAGATGAACGCGCCCCCGTTGCACCCACGGCTGGATGTGGGGCAGGCCCTGCGAGAGGGCTGGCAGGCATTCCAACGGGCGCCTTGGCCGTTTGTGGGTTTTTCTCTGCTGCTCACCGCCCTGCAGCTCGCCCTGCAGGCCCTGCAGCCCCCCTTCTCCGTTGACAAGCTTCCGACTCCCCTCAATCCCGAAACCGCTGCCACGGACTGGCTGGCGCTGCTTCCCTGGTTGCGCTACGGCATCGTGAGCTTTTGCCTGCTGGTGTTCAACGTGTTGGCCGGCGTGGTGCTCAACCTCTGGGGCACCTGCGGGATGGTGAGGGGAGCCTGGCTGGCCTTGGGGGGCACTCGGCCAAGCTTCTCCTCCTTCACCGATTGGGATCCCAGGGCCCTGCTACGGCTTTACCTGCCCGGCTTCCTGCTCGGCTGCGGCTTGCTGGCCGCCATGGTGATGGTCATCCTGCTGGCGGTGGTGTTGAGCCAGGCCAACATTCTGTTCGCCCTGCTCCCTGGACTTCTCCTGCTGGCGGGGGTGCTTTATCTCAGCGTGAGTCAGTTTTTTCTTCCCCAGGTGGCCCTCCTCCACGACGACCATCCCTTTGCCGCCCTGGCCCGGGGACGCCAGGTGGTGGATCCGGCCTGGCCACAAGTGGTGCTGCTCGCCATGTTGAACATTGGCTTGCTTCTGGCTGGTCTATTGGCCTGTGGCGTGGGGCTGTTCGTGGCGATGCCGGTGATGGTGTGTGTGGCAACGGCCGCCTACAGGCAGCTGTTCGGCCCGGAAGACCTCACAGGCCTCACCCATCACCTGCAGGAAGGGTCCACCTAGCGAAATGGCCCGGCGGTGAGCAACACAAACCCCAACACGCCAACCACCGCCAGCAGACACTGGGCCAGACGACTCACGAGCATGCCCGCCACCACCGCCAGCCCCACCAAGAGGGAACGCCTCAGGCGCAACAAACCCAAAGGGCCCAGCGAGGTGGGGGCGGTGAGCAGCTCCCCGATGGCCGCTCCGAGCAAGGGACCGAGCAGGGCACCGATCAACGGCCCCCCCACGGGCAGAGCGGGGAGCAGCCCAAACAAACCCGCTGCCAACCCGAGGCCCGAGCCGATGTAAGCCCAGCGGGTGGCCTGCATGCGCGCCGCCCCAAGCACGAGCCCCAGCGCATCGGCGCCCCAGCCCAGCAGCAAAATCACCCCGGCCAGCAGCAACGCCGGCCAGCCAGCGCTCCAGCCCACGGCCCACAGCCACAGAAGAGCTCCCAGGGGCAACAGGGCCAAGCCAGGAAGCACGGGCAGCAAGGTGCCTGGGATCGCCATCAGCTGCACAGCCAGAGCAGCCCACCAGAGCCAATCACTACGGGCCAGGTGGGGAAGAAGCTGCGGGATGGACTGCGGGACATTCAAGGTGGAAACGCCTGATCCAAAGAAAAGGAATCATAAAAACTGTAGATCTTTACCCCAACTGATCAAGCCCACGCCTGGATCATGAGCCGATGAAGATGAAATGGCCCGGCCCGTGAACGTTTGATCAAGCCTCCATCGGAGATTTGGTCAACGAGACCGAGGTCTGAGCGAAAAGAGTGAGACCGACAAGGATCGAAACAATTGTGGAATAAGACTGAAACAACGTGTTGTTCGCGACCCAATGCAGTGGGGCCCAGAGGGCGATCGCCATCGCCATTGCTAGAAGCTTCAACCAGGTTCTGTGATCGCGCAGAGCCAAGCCAAACATTGCCAACAGGGCTGGATAGAGCATGATGTTGTCATAAGGATGGTGATAAAACACCACGCTGCCTACAACGCCGCAGAGGGCTTGAAGCCTCAGGGTTGGCGATTTGCCATCCATCAGTTTGGATAGGGAGGCTCCGAAGTTCGAACCAGGGAGAGAACCAGCAAACGAGGTCTTTTTCGTCAACAGCCCTATTCCCAGAAACCCCACCAGGAGAAGCAAAAGGAAAGCAGCCGTGCCGGGGCCAAGCAGATTCATCAGGTTCATCGTGCCCGCATGGGCGAAGCTGAAACGTTCCGGCTGCAACCAAACCTCCAAGTAGCGCAAGGGGGAAACGTTGGTGTGAACCAAGGCCACAGCCCCCAAGCCCAGCAAAGCTGCCAGGCCAATCAGGAGACCCTTGCGGTTGGAGCGCCAGAGCAAAGGAAGGGCAAAGGTCAGGGCGATCTGAGGTTTGAGCATGGCGGCGGCCCAGCAAAGCCCTGCCGCTCGTGGCATTTGACGCTGCAGCAGGAGCCACTGCAGGCTGATCAAACCCATGCAAAGAAGGGAGAACTGCCCCTGAAACATGCAATAGCTGTTTCCACTGATCGCCACTGGGGCCAGTGCGCCCAGCAGCGCTGGGGTCAGACCGGCGAAGCGAAGGGTCCGCCAGCCAATCCAGGCAAACAGTGCCATGGAGGCGATACTTAATGCAAAGACGACACCCCAAGCCTGGGCCATGCCGCCGATGCCAAAAAACATCGCGAACATGGGCAGGGCATAGGGGGGATAGACGGAATAAGGGAAGCTGTTGGGCACAGGATGGGGCACCAAAATTCTCATTGGATACAGCCCTTCACTGAAGACGGCGTATTCCCTGAATCGGGTGATCAAATCGGCCGCCGGATGCCGAAGACCCGCGGCCATTCCATGCAGAAGGAAGTAAACGGTTGTGATCAGCAGCAAAGCCAGCAGCACCCACTGGAGGCTCCGTTTGAGGGGGATCAGTGTTTGCTCGATTAACACCCAACCAAAGCAAAGGACCGAATAAAGGAAGTAAAGCGCATGGAGACCGAAGGCCGCCATGGCGAGCCTGAAACCTCCCTGCTGAACACACAGGGCGTAGAAGCCTCGATTGAGAGCAGCGATCAAACCCAGGCTCACTAAGGGAAAGGGCCAGAGTGTGGGGTAGAAGGGGATGACGCCCACAGCCAGGACTGTCAGTAGAACCAGGAGGCTGCTCAATTTGGCTGTTGGGTCGAGATTCAGTGGAGCGGTTGGCTCGCTCTGTGTCAGGAGCAACTTGCTCCAGGGGATGGCCCGCTTCTGGATGTCGGTGCGGAGCATCAACGCCAGGCTCCAGGATTTGTGGTGGGTGCCCTGAATGGCGGGATCCAGCAGGATCCGTGCGCCTGACCCGTGCAGCCGAAGTCCGAAGTCAATGTCCTCAATGGAGGGCTGGGGATAGGCCTGGGCGTCAAAGCCACCCAGGGCGAGAAAAGGATCGCGGCGCACCGCCCCGCAGCCAGCCCAGAACGTGCTGGCCGAGCCTGGGTGGCTGGTGTGGGTGTAGTGGTGGAGAAGGTTGCGGAAGCGACTCACCAGGCCAGGCGCGGATGGCTGGGCGTCGTAGCTGCCAAACACAGCGCTCAGGCCAGGATCGGAGCGGAATTTGGCGCGAACACGATCGACAGCATCCGCATGCAGTTCAACGTCCGCATCCACAAAGAAAAGAATTGGCCCATGGGCCTGCTTGGCGGCGAGATTGCGGGCTGCAGCAGGGCCTTGACGGGTTCGGGTCTCCAAGAGGATCGCCCTGGCAGGGATCAGCCCCTGCGGTGGCGGTGACGGTGTGCCGTCAAAGACCACGAGCAGCTGATCCCCCTCCCCCAACCCTTTTGCAGCAGCTTGAACACAGTGCTGAAAAGTGGCCCCCCAGTCGATCGTGGGCATGATCAGGCTGATGGCCGAGGGGTGAGAACTCATGGCTGGGCCGGGAGCACGGACGGGACTGCGCGGAGATTTGCCGAAAGAGTTGCAGAAAAGCAGCTATGGACAAAAGAAATTGGAAGCGCTCATGGAAGACAAGAGTGGCATTCAACTCTTGGGGGCCCTCTCCCCAGCCTCGATGTATTCGGCATCCTGATTCACCAACCAGGGATCTAAGGCGCTGGAGGGTTCAAGAATGGCTCGGGCAGTGAGGATCCCGGTCATCATTGAATGATCTTGATTGTTATAGCGATGCATCCCGTTGCGGCCCACCTGATGTAGTCCGGGACAGTGGCTTGCAAGAGAAGCTTTGATGTTGTCAATACTGTTTTGATACAGATCATCGTAAACGGGATAAGCTTTGGCCTGCCTCACCACACAGCCATCCACAACGTCACCGGGATTCGCCAATCCCAGCTGGGTCAATTCTTTAGCAGCAAAGGCGACCAGCTCTTGATCAGTTTGTCGCCAGAGAGAATCATTTTCAAAACAGAAGTATTCCATCCCATAGCAGAGTCGCCCAGATCCGTCTAGCATGTCGGAAGACCAGTTCTTGAAGTTTTGGATCCTTCCGACACTTAGATCAGGATTATGGATATAAAGCCACTGATCAGGAAAGGTTGTGCTGCTGTTCAGAATCAGGGCAACAAGAATGAAATCTCGATAGTTGAGTTTCGCGGCTGCTTGCAGAGTTTCGTCTGGGAGCTGCGGGCGGATGGCGCGGATCACGGAGCCGAGAGGAGCAGAACTGATCAGGTGTTGGTAAGGGCCGCTTCTGTCGTGAGCGCCCTTCACATCCAGGTGCCAGCAGCCCTGCGCGGGGTCATGATGGAGACCTTCAACCCTGCTGCTGAAATGAATTCTCCCGCCACGGGCTCGGATCTGGTCTGCGGCTGCCTCCCACATCATTCCCGGGCCAAGCCGGGGGTAGCGAAAAGTTTTGATGAGGGTTTTGATCTGTCCAGCCCGCTTACTTTTGCCAGCAGGGCGACCTATGCCCAGAGAGGCTAACGCTGCGGTGGTGAGGGAGAGGCCTTTAATCCGCTGCGCAGCCCAGTCTGCTGTGATTTTGGAGCAGGGTTGGCCCCAAACCTTCTCGGTGTAACTTTTGAAGAAGGTTCGATAAAGGCGTGAACCAAACTTATTGGTGACCCATTCTTCAAGATTAAGGGGGTTGGAATTACGAACAACCTACGCTTTAAGATAGGAAGCTACGCTTAGAAATGATTCGCGCTTCCCTAGATTTTCAATGACTTCAATTGCCTATAGTGGGTAACTATAAAATTTGTGGTTGTAATAGATACGAGATAAGCGTTCGTTTTCAAGCATCCCCTCGGGGAGGATTTCATCCCAAAGTGCCTCTATCTCGCTCGATTTAGAAAAGAAGCGATGGCCACCGATGTCAAAGCGAAATCCATTGTAAACGACGGTGCGAGAGATGCCGCCAACGTAAGCTGGATCAGACTCAAAAACGTCAACTTCAACGCCTGCCTTGCTCAGAAGATATCCGGCAGTGAGCCCCGCTGGCCCAGCGCCGACGATTCCCACCCTTCCAACTGTCAAACCAGGCATAGCTTCACAAAGCCGAAATGTCATGATATCAAACTCAATGCACTGAGCACAAGACCCATTGAAATGAAAAGCTGAAGTATTCTCGTATTCTTTATATGGGCGAACAATTTCAACCGAATGACTCAGCAGCCGTGGGCTTGCCCTGCTGTGCATAAAAAAATATTCGTAATATGGAGTTGTCAAAAGATGAATGTTGAGCTGTGCTCTTAGGGAAAACCATTGCTCGCCCAATTGGTTTGATGGAAGGAAGCGGCATTCATGCTTTTAAACTTCAATCACCGTATCACATTTTTGCCCAAGAGCAGGATCGCTGATCCAGGCGGACGGGACAAAAAAAACTCATGCACATCGTGATTTGTGGGCTTTGCCAGGGGAGCTGTCCAGCGAACAGAGTGAGATCTTGAACTTCATTGACCGAAAGGATGTCGCTCACCCTCCCCAAGCAGAACCAAGAGGCCATTGAGTGCAAGCCAGGCATCTCGAGGCGCTGGCCAGCAACAAATTTTTTGACTGGGGATAATCGCGTTTTGCGCGAGAGTCCGCGGTCTCAAGCAACACACAAAGCAAAAGAGGAGAGGATGCACAAAAACCGTATTCTACATGTATAAAATAGGAATTGATACATCCCCTCAGTCCACCCGCTCGCAGGAAAAATCCTCGATGTTGCCAAAGGGGTTCCGCTGTCGGAAGCTGGGGTGGTCTGGATCGGCCAGGCTCCACCACCATTTGCCGTCGCTGAAACTGGCGGGGCCGGCGTTGTTGGTTCGGGGCAATTGCAGACTCAACCCCCGCCACTGCAGCACCACACTCCCTCCTATGGGCACGGGCGCCGTGCTCGGATCGGGGATGCTCGGCTCATCCATCGGACCTTTCACCAGCAAGGCAGTGAGCGGATCCCCAGCGCAGCTGTAGGCCTGGTGTCGAGCCGTGGCAGCGGCCATCGCTGGAGGCGCTGAGGCACTATCCAGCCACAGCACCATCAGCATTGCTGGCACGCCCCACGCCCAACCCTTGGTGGTGCACAGCCATCGAAGCAATCGCCAGAGCGGCGCGAGTGGCTCACGGGAGGAGGGAGCCCTGCGCCAGGGTGGAATCAGGGCAAACAGAAGGGGCCAACCCATGGGGTTCCAGACAATGGATCGCGATTCTCTTGAACCACAACCCCTCACGGCGACTGGCCTGGGGGTCCCAGACCAGCCCATGCTGGTCTTTGATGGCGGCTGCCCGTTTTGCCGCCATTTCGCTGAGCTGAGCGAGCTGCGCAGCGGGATTCCCGGCTTGATGATCCGTGACGGCCGGAGCGACAGAGCGTTGTGTCAGGCCCTGGCCCGCAGGGGATACCACTTGCGCAATGGGGCCATGGTGCTCGAAGGCGAGCGGATCTGGCATGGGGCTGAAGCGATCAGCTGGCTGTGCGCGCGCATGGAGCCAAGCGCGGCCTTGCTTCAGGTCCTGGCCCCCCTGATGAGCAATGGAGCCAGGGCCCAATGGTTCTACCCCCTGCTGCTGCTTGCCCGCCGACTGGCCCTCGGGGTGCGGGGGCTACCGGTGGATCCGGAGGAACAGGCGCTCCCACACTCGCGGTGTTGAGCGAACTCACATCCGCCGAGCCAGCCGCAATTTTGCTGAGCGACTGCGGGGATTGATGGCCACCTCCTCGGCAGCAGCTGTGATCGGCTTGCGCGTGAGCCGCTCCAGCCGAGGATCGTCCAGAAACGCCTGCTTCACCTGCCGATCCTCAAGGGAGTGGAAGCTGATGATCGCCAACACACCTCCCGGAGCCAGCCAATCGGGCGCACACTGAAGCAAGTGCTTTAGAGCGCCGAGCTCATCATTCACGGCGATCCGCAACGCCTGAAAACTGCGGGTGGCGGGATGCAGGCGGCCATGGCGCGCCTTGGGGGGATAGCAGCCCGCGATGGCATAGGCCAGCTCGGAGGTGGTGCGCCCCCGCCAAGGCCGGTGGGCCCGCTCTGCGACCAGGCGCCGGGCAATGCGCCTGGATAGCCGCTCCTCGCCAAAGCCATAGAGAAGATCCGCCAGCTCAGCCTCCTCAAGCTGATCCAGCAGCTCCGCCGCAGTCTTGCCTGCCTCCGGATTCATGCGCATGTCGAGGGGGCCTTCCGCCTGAAAGCTGAACCCCCGCTCGGCCCCATCCAGCTGGGGGCTGCTCACCCCCAGATCCGCCAACACCCCTTGCACGGGCCGTTCCGGGGTGAAGGCTGCAAAGTTGCTGGCCACAATTTGCACCCGCTCTCGCCAAGGAGCCAAGCGCTCGGCTGCAGCGGCCCGGGCGGCGGGATCTTGGTCCAGGCCGATCACCTCCAGGGCGGGATGGGCCTCCAGCAGCAGGGCGCTGTGACCACCACCACCCACGGTGCAATCGATCAGCTGAGGCTGCCCATCGCCCGCCACGGTTGGCAGGCTGGCGAAAGCCTGCAGCACTTCAGCCGTCAACACGCTCTGGTGGGAAAAAGGAGCGGGATCCATGGCACCCGTCCTAAGCGGCCAACGGTCCACATGGCTTTGGCCGATACGACTTCAATCCGCTGGTGGAGAGCAAACAAGGTGCCGAGGGATCACAATTGTCATGCTGAAGCCATGGCTAAGGGGCTGAGGCGCTCATTTGGAACAAAGGAAGCGGCAGGAAAAGGAAGACATTTATGACAAGCGGATAGCCAAAATATTTCTTTAAAAATACTCCTATCTGGAGTCTAAACAACTATGGCCAATCAGATGCCGGCCCATAAAGCTCCACTTCGATGGCTGATGTCTCGACCCAGCCGCACCCCCTCAATCCGGCGAGGTATGGCCCTGGCCGACCTCACTGACGCCTATGCCAATGCGCTCAGCAGCAGCGCCATGAACCAGGGCCGCTGTTGAGCGCAAACACCCAGTGGGGGGGAACGACCGCTCGATCCCCCGGAGTGGCGCAATTCCGAGCTGATGGTCCCCGCTATCGCCACAAAGCCGCGGCGGGGCTGCCCGTCTGTGCCATGTCCTCCATAGAATCCCGCAACCACGGCTCCGGCCCACCCCAGAACGCCATGACCCAGCTGGAAACCCGCACCGAGCCGATGGTGGTCAACTTCGGCCCCCACCACCCGTCCATGCACGGGGTGTTGCGGCTGGTGGTCACCCTTGATGGGGAGGATGTGGTGGACTGCGAGCCGGTGATTGGCCATCTCCATCGCGGCATGGAGAAGATCGCCGAAAACCGCACCAGCGTGATGTACGTGCCCTACGTGAGCCGCATGGATTATGCGGCGGGCATGTTTTATGAGGCCATTGTGGTCAACGCCCCCGAGCGGCTGGCTGATATTCAGGTGCCCAAGCGGGCCAGCTACATCCGCGTGCTGATGCTGGAGCTCAATCGCATCGCCAACCACCTGCTCTGGCTTGGCCCCTTCCTGGCGGATGTGGGCGCGCAAACGCCCTTCTTTTACATCTTTCGCGAGCGAGAGATGATTTATGACCTTTGGGAAGCAGCCACCGGCCAGCGCCTGATCAACAACAACTATTTCCGCATCGGTGGGGTGGCTGTTGATCTGCCCTACGGCTGGTTGGAGAAATGCCAAGACTTTTGTGATTGGTTTGGCCCGAAGATTGATGAATATGAAAAGTTAATCACCAACAACCCCATTTTTCGCCGTCGCATTGAGGGGCTGGGCACCATCACCCGCGAGCAAGCCATCAACTGGAGCCTCTCTGGCCCCATGCTGCGGGCCTCAGGCGTGCCCTGGGATCTTCGCAAGGTGGACCACTACGAGTGTTACGACGATTTTGACTGGGCCGTGGCCTGGGAGAAGGAGGGCGATTGCTTCGCTCGCTACCGGGTGCGCCTGCAAGAAATGCGCCAATCTCTGAAGATTCTCCAACAGGCCATCCGCATGATCCCCGGTGGCTCGACGGAAAACCTGGAAGCCAAGCGGATGGCCGAGGGCAAGCAGAGCGAGGCCTATGGCTTCGATTATCAATACATCGCCAAAAAAGTGGCACCCACTTTCAAGATTCCCTCCGGTGAGCTCTACACCCGTCTGGAATCCGGCAAAGGAGAAATCGGTGTGTTCATCCAGGGCAATGACGATGTCACCCCCTGGCGCTTCAAAATTCGTGCCGCTGATCTCAACAACCTTCAGATCCTTCCCCACATCCTCAAAGGAAGCAAGGTGGCCGACATCATGGCCATCCTCGGTTCGATCGATGTGATCATGGGCTCGGTCGACCGCTGACACGACAGATGTCTTGGGCCCGCCGGCTCCACAGGGCCTCATGGCTTTTGCCGGCTGTCTTCACATTGACTCTTGCCCGGAGCGGTGGCCATTTCCCAGGCATCCATTGCCCCCTCTACGCAATCACGGGCACCCCCTGTCCCACCTGCTACCTCAGCCGCGCCACAGCGGCCGCCCTGCAGGGAAAGCTGGCGGAAGCTGCCCAGCTTCATCTTTTTGGCCTTCCAGCGGCTGGACTCCTCCTGATCTGGTCGGCGCTGGCGCTTCAGCAGCGACGTTTGCAACCGCTGGCCGTTCCCGCGCCTGTGTTGGTGGTGGTTGGCCTGGCCCTGTTCCTTTATTGGATTCTGCGCCTGGTGGCCCACCTGCCCCTTGGCTTGTCCGGCTTCCCCAACGCTGTGCCCCCCTGACGCAGAGGAAGCCATCACCTCGATCCATCCTGCCAAGCGAGGCAGGATGGAAACCCCGCCATCCGCAGTGTGATGCGCCCTGACGACTGGCTGCTGCTGTGCCGCACTGTCCGTTTCGGCGAAACCGACGCCGCTGGTGTGATGCATTTCCACCAGCGGCTGCGCGGGTGCCATGAAGCTTACGAAGAAAGCTTGGAGCGCTTCGGCCTGCCAGCGGGCGAGGTGTTTCCTCGCCCCCCCTTCACCCCCGCAGACTGCCAACAAGAACCTCTGGCGGTGGGACTGCCGATCGTGCACTGCAGCGCCGATTTTCTGCGGCCCCTCAGGGTGGGAGACCCCCTGGCGATTGCCCTGAGCCCGAACCGGATCGATTCGGGGTGTTTTGAGGTCACGTATCGCTTTACCAGCAACGCAGAGCCCGTGGCCCAAGGCTTCACGCGCCATCTGGCCATCCACGCTGCCGGGCGCCGCCGCTGCCCGCTGCCCAAACCGATCGTTCGCTGGCTGGAAGCTTCGAGCCTGGCCGCCGGCGTGCGTCCACTGTGAGCCACAGCCTCACAGATGTCGATCAGCGTCGAGCGGCCCGCAAACCTGCCAAACGTTGGCACCTTTAGGGCAGCCTCCGCTCTCCGGATGGGTTTCCAGCCCCGCTTGCCCTGGTCGTCCCTCGCCGCTCCAACCATCGCTCTGAGCCGATGGCACCCCCTCAGGCGCTGGCGGTCGCTCTCCCTGGCGCTCATGGGGCTCAGCACCCCGGGAGCCCTCGGCCAGACCCTCGGCGCCATGGGGGCCAACACCCCCGGCGTGAACGATGGCAGCTGCCGCACCATGGCCCTGCCAGTGGTGTACGTGATCACCCTGGCGGTGGCCTTGGGAGCTTTCTTCGGCCTGGTTTTGGTGAAGCAGCGCCTCAGCAAGGAAGGTTGGTCGCTGGCCAATGCCCTTTCTGAACCCACCCGGCTCACGATCCCGGTGGAATGGCGCTGGACCGAATCCGCTGGTGATCAGCTGACGGTGGGATCCTCCGCCGCCCGCAAAGACCTGCGGGCCCCCGACGGAACCCCGATGGCGGTGACACTCTTGGAGGCCAGCAGCAGCCGCATGATCGCCACCCTCGGCGGGCTGTCCATATTGATGCTCTACATGGGCTTTGGCACCTTCGCCCTGTACAGCTTTGGCCTCACTTGCCAGCTGCCCAGTTCCATGGGGGCTGTCACAACATTTTTGCTCTCGGGCCTGAGCCTGTTTGCCCCCTACGTGGCGAACAAAGTGTCCACGGCCATTCAGCCGAACATCCGCAGCGGCAACCAGGCTGATGTCTCTGCAGCGGCAGAGGCTCCACCTGCCCCTGCGGAGACCGGTGCAGCGCTGCCTGGCCAGGCCCCCTTGGGGCCGGGACCAGACGCCAAACCTGCTCGAAATGCGGATCCCGCCACCAGCCAGGTCGCGACCCGTGCCGCCCAGCTGACGCCGCAGCCTCAGGCGAAGGCCACAGCCACCGGCGTGGCTCTCCAGCAGGCTGCGCCGGGCTTCACTTCCCCGCAGGTGGCTCCACCTCCTGTCGCAGCAAGCGAGTCCTACGGTCCAGCCCTGGCGTTGATCCGGGAATTTGAGGGATTCGTCGCCCATGCCTATCCCGATCCCGCCACCGGCGCCGAACCCTGGACCAGCGGCTATGGCTTCACCAGCCTGGCGGGCCGGCCGGTGCGGCCAGGCGAGACGATCAGCCTCGCAGCGGCCGAGACCGAACTCCAACGGCAGGCGCAGGCCTGCGCGAATCGCCTGGCCGCCACGGTGCCTTATTGGAAGGAGATGACGAACAATCAGCGCTGTGCACTGCTGGATTTTGCCTGGAATCTGGGGGCGGACTTCTATGGCGATGAGGCCAACTTCGCCTCGATCAGCCGCGATCTCAAAAACCACGACTGGCCACAGGTGCCGCAAACGCTGCTCCTCTACTGCGATCCGGGCACGGCAGTGCAAGCCGGCCTGCTCAGGCGACGCCAAGCGGAAGCTGCTCTCTGGCAGACGCCGGATGCAGCTCCTGCAGCCACCCCGTCCCGGTTCAGCAACCCACTCAAGGTGCCCTACTGCGATCAGCTTTTGATGGCCGACGGGCAGGGCTGGCGAGAGTGCTTCTCGGCCAGCTCGGCGATGTTGGCCATGTATTGGGGCAAGGAGCCCAACGAGAACGTTTATGACCAGGTGCGAGCCCGCTACGGCGACAGCACCTCCTCCGAAGCCCAGCTTGAGGCGCTGCGCGCCCTGGGGTTGCAGGCCAATTTTCAAACTGATGGCACCACAGCGATGCTGCAGCAAGAAATCGATGCGGGCCGGCCCGTGGCCGTGGGCTGGCTCTGTGATGGCCCCGTCTCAGCCCCGAGTGGGGGCGGCCACTGGAGCGTGATCATCGGCTACGACGCCACTGGCGCCACCCCCCATGTAGCTTGCAGAAACAGATTGACTAAACGCGATGCTCTTGGCTAGTTCTTCAACGCTCAGGTTCAATGTTAATTTACTGGTCGTTGTGATGTCTTTACCGTATGTTATGTCACCTTCAACAGCCGTGTTTGGCTTGGCATCTCCAGTGATACTGTCAAAGCCTTGAAATGGCGAAATCA
>JBJTWN010000020.1:0-3113 GCA_046081785.1 Cyanobium sp. | reverse complement strand
GCATCCGATCACCGGGATGCCGCTGCGCCTGCGCCTCGGCTGCCGCGATCCGGCCTGGGATCGTATTGACTGAGGAAACCTCGCCTCCGCTCCGATGGCCGCTCTGCCCGGGTTTTTGCAGCGCTGGAACTTCATCGAGCGGGCCCGGCTTGAGCGCCAGCTCTGGGATGCCTTCGAGCGCGGCGAGGACATCGACGCCATGCTGGCCTCGGAGGCGCCAGGTTTCCGCCAGGAGGTATGGACCACCACCCTGGTGCGCATCCGCAAGATCGAGAACCTGATGCGCGATCAGCAGGGACCGCAGGGGTAGCGGCGTGAAATTGTATTGACTCAATCAAATCATGAGACAAATGGCACTCTGGTTGACAATAAGTCAGGCGTCTTGGCCTGATCTGCCGTGAGAGTTTCAGATTGGGCGGATAGAGTCTGTTTGGCAAGCATTTCATTTGTGGGCGTAAGTAAAGCACTGCTTCGAATCAGATTGGCTTGAGTTCGATTGATGCTTGGCGCTCACCCCATGGGCAATATGGGTAAAGCAATCTATAAAGATTCCTTGGTCGGGGCTGGTTGAATTAGCTAAGTGTGTAACTTGCATGATGCCATGTCCGTTGTCGGCCAGGATTGATCGAATCTGGTTCGCTTCTTGGGCTGAGATGGCTGTATAAGCAATATAAATAGGATCGTGTTTGGCAGTGAGTCGGGCTATGTCTTTCTTGATCTCGTCTACCGATGTACGGTCGCTTCTGATGCTAAAGAACTTTCCCGAACCAGACCAGTCCATTGAAGTGCTGTAGGGGTTGGTGGCAGGCGGGTTGGTGCTTGCTTCTTTGATTGATAAGTTGAGGACATTAGTTTTGATATGTTGTTGATCTTGCGATATCGGCCGTGCCTTTGCCAGCAAGGCTTGTGTCATGTAGGCGGTCAGAAGATCACCTGGAAGAGCGGTGATCAGGACGCCACCTTTCTGGATGCTGAGAGCCTGAGTTAAGTTGACATTCAAACCACCAAGCGAAAGCAGGGATAGCTGATAGATGCTGCGCTCGTCGATAAATTCAAAGCAATTGCGAAGGCTGCCACCTCTCAATAGTGCGAAGTGTTTTGTTTTCTGTGAGCATGTAAGGGGGAATCTTGGCGCTCTTCTGAACTCGGTTGCTGTTTTGGCGAGTGATAAAATAGGCAGCAGTAGGATCGATGCGACTGAAAATGGGATCAGGATTTTATCTGCGAGTCTGACATTGATCAGTGTCTCGGTGAAACTGATTTTGGCCTTGGAGCTGATGATCCTCTCGTTTGTCAGGAAGATGGCAACATAAGCAATCATCAGCGCCATGCATGCCAGCCAGAAGGCCTCGGCTCCAGCGCTGTGACGCAACTCAGGCATCAGCTTCCTTCTGGACAAATAGACGAGGAATGCGCCAATGAAGGAATAGGCGCTTATCCCAGCCCATGTTGATGCAGTTCGCATGTGTCCAGCCGCCATAAACCTCAGGCAAATAGTGAGAGCAGCAGCTATGCACAAAGTGGTAAACACAATGATAAGCTTCGGAACCTCGGTGTGATCCCATGCCTCGGCGGGTATCCACAAGCGTGATAAAGAAAGGATGAAAACTTTCGTGCTGTTGCTGATTGGTGCAAGGAAGCCGCCTTGATTCCCCGAGGCAAGGGAAGTGAGGCTGGTGAGTTTGTCTGCATTGGCATCACCTGCCGAGGCCGCAAATCTCGACTGATAGAGCCATGCCGAGAGTCCTGCGGTTCCGAGCCATGCGACCAGGAAAGATAGCCTTCTGTGTTTCTTGAATCCAACCGCCACGATTGGAATGGCTATCCAGGAGCCCAGGCCGATGCCAAGACTTAGGGTTGAAAGAGCACAGCACACTGAGGCTGCCATCCAGGCAGGCCATCCTCGTAGGCGCTGAACAGAGAAGCAGGCGCCCAGAAAAAAGAGCAAGGCAAACTGCCAGGTAGAGAAGTAGTAATCTATCCAGCCTTGCTGATCGTGAATGATGAAGCAGATCCATGAAAAGACAAAGATTGCTACCAGCTTTATCCACTTTGCCCTGGCTCTCTGGAAGATTGTATCGCCTGAGAAAATGGCATAGGCCACAATCAAGTTTATCCATGTGCATAGCCATGTCATCATGCTCATGGCTTTGGGCGCTAAGCCAATGGCGTAGGATGCTGCAATGGCAATGATGCGAATAATCAGTGGCCGATGGCCCTCGGCCATCGCCAAAAGGTCGCGGACGGAAAGTTGATTGGTGTGTGCCTTGATGACAACATGAACCGGGTCATACCATTGATCACCCACCGGAACATCAAGGGAGTATTTGCCTACATAGGTAAGAGCAAGCACCGCTGCCGGCAGGCCGGCGAAGACAAGGGCAATGGACCAAAGCATTTTATCCCTTGTGTTTCGCATTCCTACTTGATCCAAAAACTCTGGATACTATACTCACGGTGAAAAACATCAACACACCCGCCGGTTGCTCGCCTGTCAGTCGCCATCACCCCCGCAGCCACTCGGTGACACCGCCCGGCTGGTCGATCAGCTCGATGCCCTGGTCGCGCAGGGCGGCGCGGATGGCATCGGCGCGGGTGAAGTCGCGCTCGGCCTTGGCTGCCTTGCGGGCCTCGATCTGGGCCAGGATTTCAGATTCGCTGATCCCCGAAGCACCTGAGCCCGCCTCGCCCTCGGGCACGCTTGAAGGCGCGGCTGATTCCGGCACCAGGCCCAGCACCCCGGCCAGCTCCGAGAGCAGCCGGGCGCGGGCCTGCAGCGCAGCCGTGGCCGCTTCCGCTGCCGCGGCCTGATCACCCCGCTCCAGGCGGTTGGCGAGGGACCGCAGCGGCCGGGCCAGTTCAAACAGCACCGCCAAGGCGGCGGAACTGTTGAGGTCGTCGTCCATGGCGGCAATGAAGCGCTCGCGCAGGTTCGCCAGCTCCAGAGAGAGGCCTTCGGGGAGGCTGGATACTGCGCTGCCCACCAGGCTGGCTGCTGCGGTGTCTCCTCCAGGAATGCTGCGGCTGAGCAGCAGGGCGGCATTCAGGCCCTTCCAGCCCGTGGCAGCGGCCTCCAGTGCCTCGCCGGTGAAATCGAGCGGCTTGCGGTAGTG
>JBJTWN010000019.1:0-4090 GCA_046081785.1 Cyanobium sp. | reverse complement strand
ACGACTACCCAGACCTGGAACCAGCCGACATCACAGCCGTTCTGACTTATGCCGCCCAGCTGGCGAGAGTCCAAAGTGTGGAACTCCTTCCTGCATGAGGATCCTTCTGGATGCCCAATTGCCTCGCTCTCTGGTTCGGCTACTGGAGACGCAAGGGTGGGACCTTCTCCATACTTTGGATCTGCCTGAGGTTTCCACCTGCTTCACTCCCGCCTCTTCGGCTTCCACTTCCAGCCAAAGGGCAATCGCCTCACGGATATTGGCCAAAGCCTCCTCACGGCTCTCCCCCTGGGAATGGCATCCCGGAAGATCCAGACAACTCACCGACCAGCCCTCTTCTGTCTCCAGTAGCCGAATCCTGTAGCTCATGGGTCACGCCTCCATCGGCAGAGCCTGGGAGGCATGACAGGGGAGTCGCCCGAGTACACCACCCAAGAGACCACCTCGCGCCTCACCGTCCGTGCCTTCCCCCCATCACCCACCCCGAGCGGAAGCAAGCCCTGCGGGAGGTGATAAGGGAATGGCATGGCGGTGCGACGGGCGGAAAAGCAGCTGCTTGGCCAGCCGCTCAAGCCCGAGAATTGGGGTGATCGGCCCAGGCCGCGACTGCCGGAGGGGCCCTGAGGGGGTGGACCGCTTCGGTTTCAGGGGGCTGCCGGGGGCGACTCGCCGCTCCGCTCGGTGGTGGCGTCTTCATAGTAAAACCGAATCACATCCGGCATGACGCTGTAGGCGCCGCTTCCGGTCTCCACCACCAATCCTTGGCCCTTGGCATCGAAAAACTGTTGCAGGCAGCGCGCCTGGCCGGTGGGATAGCAGTGGAGCGTTTCATACCAATTGCGCTTGCGAAAGGCGCCGGCCAGCTGGCTTTGTAGAACGCTGTCGCCTCCTCTGCTCCACTGCATTGCCAGGCCCTGGGGGCGTAGGGGCTGCCAGCCGGCTTGGATCAGGCGTTGGCGCGCCACGGCATAGTTCATGCCGACGGTGATTGGCGTGCGCTGTTGTTCCGCTGTCTCAGCGGCGGGGGCCTGGGGCTGCAGGAGGCGGCTATTCAGCCACCACCCACCGGCTGCCAGCAGGGGAAGCCCCAGCCAGGCCAGGGATCTCACCCTGGCGGTCACGAGGGCGGCCGGTTGGCGTTGGCTGATCGTGGCGAGAACCTCGGCAGGGGTGTTGCCCTCGGGTTGAAAGACGGTGACGGCGCGAAGGTAATTAGGAATCAGGCCCCAGTCGACGGGCGAGAGGCAGACGGGAAGCACCCTGTCTTTGGGGTGGGGCCACTTGTCTCTGGCATAGCCGAGTTCGGTTAAGCAGTAGCTTCCCTTTTCAATGGAATGGGGGCTAATGAGAAAGACAAACAGGTCGCTCTTTCGCACGGCTGTGCGGATGCGCTCATGGTAGTCACCGCCCGCTGGAAGGGTTTCCGCATCAAAAAAAACCTTATGCTTTGCGCCCGCCAGGGCAAGTTGGATCTGCTCGGCGATCTCTCGATCTTCTGAGGCGTAGGAAAGAAAAATGTTCATGGGCGCGGCCCTGCCGCTTCCGACGTTGGCATGGCTTGAGGTGTATCGGCGCGCTTTGACGATCGATGAGACCAGTTACGGCCCCGATCATCCTGATGTGGCCAGGGATCTCAACAACCTGGCGGCGCTGCCGCAGGCCACGGGCCGCCTGGCGGAGGCGGAGCCGCTGATGGGCCGTGCATTCACCATCTTCTGGTCAAGCCTGGGCTTGGATCACCCCAACACCCAAACCGTGGGAGACAACTACATCTCCCCCCTCCAAGCCATGGACCTCCCAGAAGCCAAAATCCACGCCAAGCTCCAATCCCTCCTGCCCCCCACCTGAGCCTGCCCAACCCTGCCCCCACTGGGCTTCTGGTTGGTCCATCAAGGTGGGGGCTCCTACGCCTGTTCCCAAGGGTTGAAGACCGCCACTGGCAGCTCCGCCACATCCTTGAGATTGCGGGTGATCAGTATCAGGTTGTGCTCCTGAGCCGTTGCTGCCAAGAGGCTGTCAATCGCTGGCAGGGGCCGACCCACCTTGGCCTTCAGGTGGCCCCAGCGATGGGCCACCCCCTCATCAATCGGTAACAGGCGGCCAGCAAAGAAGGCGGGCAACTCCTGCTCCAGCCATGTGCGCAGCGCCCGTTGCCGTGCGCCTGCCTCCAGCTTCTCCACACCCCGCCGGATCTCGCCCAAACTCAGAACGCTCATAAAAAGCTCACCTGCTGGCCGCTGCTCAAACCAGTGCAATACCCGTGGTTCCGGGTCGCGGCGGCGCAGTTCTGAGATCACGTTCGTGTCGATGAGAAAGCCAGCGCCCAGCGGCATCCCTGGATCGCTCAAAGCAGATCCCTGGTGAGATCAGGGCTCCGTTCCAGATCCAGGTCGTCCGCCTCCAGCAGCGGCGAACGGCGTATGAACGCCACAAGCGATTCCCCTTCGTGTTGCTGGCGGTGATACGCCTCGGCGGAGAGCACCACCGCCACCGGCTCACCATGGGACGTGAGCTGCTGCGGTTGCTTCTGCGCCCGCTTCACCAGCTCCGACAACCGGGCCTTGGCTTCGTGGATCGGCCAGCTCTGCATCCCACCTTCACCAACTCTGACCATTCTAGTCATAATGGGCGCCCACTACGTCCAGCCCATCCGTGGAGCTGTTGATGGATCTGGCCAACACCACCCAAGCGATCACCTCTCGCCTCACCCTCCGTGCCTTCAGCGCCATCGCCCACCCCGAGCGGGGACCAGCCCTGCGGGAGGTGATGCGGGGATGGCTCTCCCTCCTGGATGAAACCGCTGAGGGGCCAGGCTGTTGAGGGCGGGCCTTGCGGGGCAGGCCCAAGCCAGCCCCACAGCTACCCTTGGGCCCCGACCCCCGATCGATGCCGGAGAGCAGCCGCAGAGCCCGCAGGGAGTTTCTGCCCTCCACCAATCAGGCCATCGCTGAGCTGGAGGAGGCCACGGGCAAGCTGGTGAGGAGAGCCACGCGGGTTGATTCCATACAGAATTGCATAGCTCTGGCCCCCAGCCTGATCACAACGTATTCATTCGCTGCAAGGGTTGAGAATCAGAGCCCAAATGCGCCGAGGGTTTTAGGGTGAGCCCCAACAAACACCCATCGGGGCTGCCCTTGGGTTCAGCCCACCCCTTGCCCAGCGCTCCTGTTGATGCCCGCCCGCACCGACCTCACCGATGCCCTGCTGGCCCTGATCCCTGAGGACGGGAGCCGCTTGAACCAGGAGGCCATCACAGAGGCCCTGACAGCAGACGTGGAGGAGCCCTTCACCCCAGAGGAGCTGGAGGCCGCCAAGGCCCATGTGGTGGCGATGGGTGCAGCGGAAAAGGCGCGGGGGCCTGGTGGGGGGTTGAAGGCTGCTGGGGTGAGTGCGCCCCCACGAGCGGCGGCTCAAGGGGGTGAACGGCAACGGCGATCTGGCCATGGAGCCAAGCCGCCTGCGGCTGAGCCCGCCCTGGCGGCAGGCACCACCGCCGCTACAGCGTTGACCGGCGAGCTGCGCAACCAGATCGATCGGATCTGGGATGCGTTCTGGAGCGGTGGTATCGCCAACCCCCTGGAGGTGCTGGAGCAGCTCACGTATTTGCTGTTCATCCGCCGGCTGGATGAGCTGGAACTCCTGGAGGAGCGCCGCAGCCAGCGAGCGGGCCAGCCGATGCGTCGCCGGATTTTCCCGGAGGAGAGCCAGGAGCTGCGCTGGAGCCGCTTCAAGGAGCTGGGCGAAGCCGCCGCGATGGTCCGGGTGGTGGGCGAGCGGGTGTTCCCGTTCCTGCGCGAGTTGGGCGGTGAGGAATCGGCCTATGCCACCCACATGCGCGATGCACGCTTCACGATCCCCCCACCGGGGCTGCTGCAGAAAGTTGTGGAGGCGCTCGACAAGGTGCCGATGGAGGACCGCGACACCAAGGGCGACATTTATGAGTACATGCTCGGCAAGCTGGCCACCGCCGGCACCAACGGCCAGTTCCGCACGCCGCGCCACATCATCCAGTTGATGGTCGAGATGACCGCCCCCGTACCCGGCGACACCATCTGCGACCCAGCGAGCGGCACATGCGGCTTCCTGGTCG
>JBJTWN010000018.1:0-3340 GCA_046081785.1 Cyanobium sp. | reverse complement strand
GCTTCGGCAGCGCCGCCACCGCTCGCCACTGCGCCTGAGTGATGGGATGGCGAACCAGCGCAAAGCCTTTCAAGCTCACCTTGCGCTCCACTTCCACGTTCACCCCCTCACACTTCTGCCGGAACGTCGTGTACAAATCCCGGCCAGCTTCTTCTTCCGGTGAGCCAATCTCGTATTCCCCTCCAGGCACCATCACCAGCTCCAGCTGTTGCGGCCCAGCCTCCGGGCACTCCGGCAGCGGCAGCTTCCACACCGCTGGTGTCACCACCTCCGTGCGGATCCGCAGGCCCTCGCCCTCCCGCAAGGCGGCGAGGGTGAGCATCGGCACCTGGCGGCCAGGCCCGCTGCCCAGCAGGGGCAGCTCCGCCGAGGCCGCCAGCTGCAAGCCCCTGGAGGCTCCTTGCAATACAGGCAGCCGCCGGTCGTGCTCCGCCCAGCCCTCATCTCCCTCCACCAAAAGATCCAGGGCATCGGCGCGGAGGTGTTTCTCCAAAAGAGCCCGCAGGCGCTGCCGCTCCACCTCCTGATCCCCCTCGACGCTCCCGAGGCCGGCCAGGGCCAGCCCCAACCCCTCCAACACCATCCGCCGCAGCGCCACCACCGCCGCCCAGCCCGCCCCCTTCGCTTCGGCCTCCGCGGGCTGGGCGCCTCCAGCGCCGCGGCCAACGCTCGGGCGCTGGCCATTCCCCCGTGGGCCGCCAGGGCGACGGCCGCCGCCTGCCGCGCCTCCAGATCCTGCTGGCCGTTGCTCAACACCCGCCCCAGCGCCTCCGTCACCCTCGGATCAGCGGAGCGGCGGCGACAGAGCTCCTCGATCGCCTGCAGGCGCACCGCCAGCTCCGGTTCGGCCAGATCATCGATCAAGCGCCGCAAACGCCGCCCCTCCCGCTCGCGGGCGATCCGCTCCGGATCGATCGACGCCCGTTCCGCCAGCCGCGCCAGCAGCGACCGCTCCAGCTCCAGGCCGAGCACCGCCGGATCCGCCGCATGCGAGGCGCAGTCGTAGAGAGCCCGCAGAAAGCCCTGGGCCAACCCCGCCCGTTCGCTGCCCGCCGCCGGCAAGGTGTGCGCCAAAAATTGATCCCAGGCACCGTCGGCCCCATGGTCGAGCTGGCGCAGCCAGCACAGGGCCGCCAGATAGTCGGCCAGGGGATCGAGCGCCAGGCGCACATCCTCGCCATCACTGGCTTCCTCCACCAGCAGCAGGCGCTTCATCAGATAGTCGAGCAGCGGCTCACCCTCGCGTGGCGGCTGGTCGCCGGCCTCCGCCCCCATCCCCTGCCGCTCGGCGCAGGCACGGACCAGGGCCCGCAACGCCACCTCCCGCCGCACAGCCCGGGGCCGAAACAACGCCTCCTCGCTGGCCTGGGCCAGATGTTGCAACGCCCGCACCACCAGCTGCGGCGGCTGGCGCCGTTCCTCCTCGATGGCGTCGTTGATCTGGCGAATGTAGGTGAGCATCAGCGCTGGCACCGAGGCCGGCAACAGCGACCCCCCGCCCCCGCGCCGCTCCGCCAAAACGACATCGATGTAGAGCTTGGCGAGCAGCACCGTGATCGCCTGCCGCTCATCGACGAGGCCCGCCGTGATCTCCCGCAGCCGCCCCACCGCCCGCTCATGCAGATCGAAATCCAGGGCCTCCTCCGCCTGCACCAGCCGCAGGTAGTCGGTGAAGAACGGCCAGAGCCGATCCGCCGTGAGCCGCTGGGGCTCCAGATGCAGCACCACTTTCCCCCCGAAGCTCTCCTTGCGACGGGAGGTGACGATCGCCCAGGCGGAGGGGAAGTCGTCGGCGGTGGGGAGCAGCCGGCGGCGGCTCTCATCGCCCAGCTCGGAGAAGTGATCCAGGATCACCAGCAGCCGCTTTCGCTCCAACAGCGCCCGCACCAGGTGCAGGGTGGGCGCTGGTTCCACCCCCTCGCCGCCCGCACCCTCCACCAGCCCCGCCAAGGTGCTGCGCACCCGGCTGAGCAGTGACTCCTCGCCTTGAAGGTCGGCCTCCACGAGAACGGGCACCACCGGGCGCTTCGTGAGCGTTCCCGCCAGTGCCCATCCCGCAAAGCGCAGGGCCAAGCTGGTCTTGCCCACGCCCCCTTCGCCGCTGATCAACACCAGCCCGCCGGCGCCCCCCAGCTCCCGCAACCGCTCCGGAGTGAGATCCGACACCAGCGCTTGGCCCACCATCACCGGCAGGCTCAGGTGGTGGCGCCGTTGCTCCACCGTGGCCAACGCCCCGAAACGCTGGCTGATCGTGCCGTGGTGCGCACGAATCCAGGCGTCCAGAACCCGATCGCGATATTTCAGGGCGCGGAACAGCCGGGAGCCCAGGGGGAGCACCTTCTCCCAGCCGATCGGCAGCAACAGCCCTTCGTCCGGCAGGCGCAACAGCCAGCGCGGCCGTTTCCAGAGCACCAGCCGATCCGCGATCAACAGCGCCACCACCAGGCCGCCTGTGGCGAAGGCCCAGGGGCGGGTTTTGATGAGGGTGGCCACGGGCACATCCCGCGGCGGAAGGGGGCTGCTCGCGCTGGCTGGCCTCACGGACGGGGCCAACGGCGCCACCGGCTTGTTCACCTGAGCGGCAGCTGGCTCTCCGCTCCCCACCAAGCTCACCACCAGAAGAAGGCCCAGCCCACGACGACGAAACACGGCCTGTCGCGGGAAGGCTCCAGCCTGAATCACAACCGGAAGGATGAGCTGATTTCATTCTGTTTGTCCCGTGGCGATCAAGCCACTGCGACCGTGGCCAGAGGTTGCCTCGTCGTTGGCTCCGGCCGGGGCTTGGATCCCCACCTCCACTCGGGGAGTTTGTCCACCGCCGCCAGCCAAAGCACCGACCCTGCGGCTCCCCTTCTGAAGCGAGCCTGGCTCCCGCAGCCGTGCCCAGAGCCAGCGACTGGAAGCTCTGGGCAGACTGTGGACAGCGCCATGGCTCGGCCGTGCGCGCGATCAGCGCCATCCCGTGGCGGCCCCACGCCCTGCTGATGAATCCAGGCTCAGCCGGAGAAAACCGGCCTCTGGATGGCTGGCAAACCGCTCGATCTCCTGGGCAGGGATCAGATCAAGGACCAGGTTGGCCCCAGAGCTGCCGTGGACGCCAAAAATCATCGAGCTCCTTAGGGTTTGCGGAAAACACCGCAAAAGGGGTGGATTTCTCCCTCCGCCGATCTCATGCCTCGTCGTTTTCGACGTTGGCCTTGTTTCAGCTGCACTTGAGGCAAGTTGTCAACGGTTTCTAGCCACTTTCTCTATAAATGTAGCCGCTTATTTGTTTATTCCATCAGATCTTGCCACCAGGACAGGAGCGGATGGTTTCTGTGGGGGGCATAGCGACCTCGGG
>JBJTWN010000017.1:0-13340 GCA_046081785.1 Cyanobium sp. | reverse complement strand
GGCGTTGCAACTTGGCTATGCCTGGATCAGCAGCGGAGAGCTTTCTCAAGCGGACCGTGTGTTCGCAGATGTGATCCAGCAGGCCAGGACTGGCGAAGATCCGCGGCTGGAAGGCTGGGGGCTCAGTGGCCAGGGAGATGTGCTGGTATCGCAGGGTGATGGACCCGGTGCGCTGGCGGCCTACCAGGCGGGGCTGACGATCGCCGAAGGCCTTGCGAAGCGCGATCCGGCGAACACGGAGTGGCAGGTGGATGTGACGGTGTCCTGCTGGAAATTGGGCTCCCTGGACGCCCTGCTCACGATCCCGGAACGGAGAACGTTTTTCCAACGGGGACGTCAGATTCTTGGGCAGCTGAAGGCTGCTGGCAGGTTGCAGGCCAATCAGGATTGGATCAGCGCTTTTGATCAGGCCCTTGCTGAGCTGGCCTGAGCCTGCGCGGCGCAGGATGGAGGCAGCAGCGGGTGCGGATCCCCATGGCGGCCAGCGAAGCGATCCTCGGCGAGGAATGGAAGGCCCGCTCCACTGAGCTGGCCGACTGGGCCATGGAGCGCCTGGTGAACCGCAAGGATGTGTGGGGGCAGTATTCCTTGCTCGCACCCCATGAGGTCCGCGAGCAGGGCCGCGCCTACAAGGCGATGACGCTGCCCATCGCCTCGATGCGGGGCCAGGACATGGTGACCCTCGACAAACTGGCGCGCCATTTCGCCAGCCGCCGCGGGCACCGCCCCCAGCTGATCGGCCTGCACGCCGAGAGCAAGGAGGGCACCAGCCGCTGGCTGGCGATCGACATCGACAACCACGACCTGGAGGCGGTGGGAGCCGCCGAGCGGGCACGCCGCAACCTGGCGGGGGCCCTGGAATGGTGGCGGATGTTGGCGGAGCGGGGCTACGACCCGATGCTCTTTGATTCCAGCGGCAAGGGCGGCTATCACCTGTGGGTGCTCCTGGCGGAGCCGGCCCCCACGGCCCATGTGTGGGCGATGGTGAAGGGCCTGGCCACCACCTGGGAGGGGCACCAGCTCCAGGAGGAGCCGGAGATCTTTCCCAAGCAACCCAAGCCCGGCAGCCTCAACGCCTGGTTTCGCCTGCCGGGCATGCACCACACCCAGCCCCACTACTCCCGCCTGTGGAGCGGCGAGGAGTGGCTGAGCGAGCCCTGGCTGGAGGGCCATGCGGCGATCGATGCGATGTTGCAGGCGATCCCAGGGCCGCCGCCGCCCGTGCCGGACGGGGCTGGGGATTCGGTGTCTGGCGCGGCCAGCGGCGCTCCAACGCCCACTCCTGCTGAGCCGCAGCGCACCGCGGCAGCCCGCAAGCGGCGCTTTGCCAGCGGCCAGAAGCCCCGGGTGTGTCTGGATGTGGATGGGGTGCTGGCGGATCGCACCTACGGGCGCGGGGCGGAGGATCTGGGGGATCCGATCGCCGGCGCGGTGGAATTCACCCGAGCCTTGGCAGAGCGGGCCGAGGTGGTGATCCATTCCGCCCGCCTGGCGGCGGAGGATCCCAGCTCGGGGGCAGCTCGCAAGGCCGAGGCCAGGCTGCGCGACTGGCTGGATCAGCACGGCTTCACATATCACACCATTGCCACTGGTGTGGGCAAACCCGTGGCCTCTGCCTACGTTGACGATCGGGGGGTGAGCTGCCGTCCCATGGACGATGGCCCCCGCGCCTTTGCAGACGCTCTGCTTGCCGTGGAGCGCCTCTGCGGCCCCTCGCCACCGGCCCCCTGAGGCTTCCTGTCCCCCGCCACCCTGATGCCCCGCAGTCTTCGGTTTGTTTACGGCGATGCCGAATCTCCCTTTGCCATGGTGAAGGTGGATCGCGGCAAGCTCTACGGCAGCCGCTCGATCGAAACCCTCGATGGCGAGGGGCAGCGCTGCAGCCTGGCCACCCTCGCCAGTGATGGCCGCACCCTGGTCCCCAACGGCGGCACCGCCATGGCCCACCTGTCTCCCGCGGGGGAGTGGCTGGAGAACGACAGCCTGGCGGCCTTGGATGGTGAGGGGCATCCGCTGGCGAAGCAGCCCTCCAGCTTCGAGCAGCCGATTCTGTTGGAGGACACGGTGGATGAAGACCATCTCCTGGAGCACAGCATCCGGCTCACCTATGCCCTGGAGCCCGAGGCTGGCGCCAGTGGAGCATTGGCAGCGGCGTTGGCGGCGGGAACGATCTTCACCTTTCCCTTCAGCTGGCGGGGGGGCTTTGACACCGATCCGGCCTTCCTGCTGCAGGGCGAGGAGGGCTGCGCCTGGCTGTTGATCGGCGATCCGAACACCATCCGCCTGGTGGGGTTGGAGCAGGCGGCGGCCTGCGGGCCCGAGGCGGAGGAGGAGCCGGAAGCTGAGGGGGAGCCGGGGGTGGATCTGGATTTCACCATGCTTTGAAGCCATGCCAGAGATCAATCTTTCCGATAGCCGCAAGCGCGATGCCGTGGTGAAAGCCGTGGCCACCCGGGTGCGGGAGCGGCTGCGCTGGGTGGGGCCCGACGGGGAGTTTCCCACCAGCCATCGCCTGTTGAAAGCCACCGTGGATCACGATCTGGATGCGTTGCAAGAGCGCTTTGGCGAGCCGGCCGCGATCGCTGAGGCACTGGTGAACGGTGATCCCGAGGTGGACATCGAGCGTTTCGGCCAGAGCCTGTGGTTTCTCTCGCGGGTGTTCATCAACCCGCAGGAAAAGCCCGTGTATCAGGTGCAGCAAAACGAGTTGATCTTTTCTCCCGCGGGCGGGGTGGTCGCCCGCCGGCCCTTGCAGCGGGCGGAGGCCAACACCAATGCCCCCATCCCCCTGCAGTGGACGGGCCGCCTGGTGTCGAAGCGGGAGGCGGTGCGGCGCTATGTGTTCAGCGATTTGCTGCAGATCTTGCACATCAATGGCCTCACCTACGACTTTCTCTTCGGCATGGCCAGTGAACTCGCCGCCAGCGCCAGCCTGATGCTGGTGGGGGCCGGCAAGGGGGGGAAGGATCCGCTGGTGTTTCGCCGCGGCAGCGTCCCCTACCGAGGCTTTTTGGAGGGGCGCGTGCAGGGGGACCGCTATGCCCTGTTGCTGCATCTCTCCAATGCCGAGCTCAAGCGTCCCGATCCCGTTGCCCCTGTGAGCCCATGAGCCCTGCCCGCAAGCGATCAACGGCCGCTGCTGGCCCTGAACCCCCGGCCTTGGATCCTTTGATCGACCCCCAGGCCCTGCGCGTCCTGCACGGCTCCTACGCCACTTCCAGCGCCGATGGCCTGCGGGATCCGGAGTGGTTGCGGCAGGCCCGCTTCCGCCGCCGCCAGCTGGGGGAGAGCATGCGCGCCTTCGACCTCGACACGGCCCGCCAGCGGCTGCCAGCGGCGGAGGATTACGTGATCAGCCGCAAGATCGACGGGGAATTCACCTGCCTGCTCTACAGCCAGGGCGCCTGCCTCACCCTCAACCCCGGCGGCACGGTGCGGGTGGGGGCGCCCTTCCATGGGGAAGCGGCGGAACGGTTGGCGGCGGCGGGGGTGAAGGAGGCCTTTCTGGGGGGTGAGCTCTACGTGCGCCGCAGCGATGGCCAGCGGCCCCGCGTGCACGATGTGACGCGGTTGGCCCGCAAACCCGCCAACGACGCCGAGGTGGCAAGTCTGTGCTTTGCGGTGTTCGACATCTACAGCCTCGATGGCGAGGAGTGGGCCGCTCGCCATGGGGAGGCGCTGCAGAAGGCGGCTCAGCTTTTTGCTGGCGGCGAGCGAGTGCAGGTGGTGGAGCGCAGCACGGGCGCGCGTGATGCGGTGTTTGCCCACTACCGCCAATGGGTGGAGAAGGAGGGCGCCGAGGGGGTGGTGCTGCGCAGCCCCTCGGCCGGGCTGTTCAAGATCAAGCCGCGCCACAGCTTGGATCTGGCGGTGGTGGGCTTTTCGGAAGGCATCGAGGATCGCTCGGGGCTGCTGCACAGCCTTCTGGTGGCGGTGCCGATCGATGAGGACAACTTCCAGTTGGTGGGCCGGGTGGGGGGCGGCTTCAGCGATGAGTTGCGGGCCTCGTTGCTCCAGCAGCTCGCCGGGCGAGCGGTGGAGAGCGACTACGTGGAGGTGAACAGCGACCAGGTGGGCTACCGCATGATTGAGCCGGGCCTGGTGGCGGAACTCTCCTGTTTGGATGTGGTGTCGCGCACTTCACAGGGCAGCAGCATCGACCGCATGGTGCTCGATTGGCACAGCAGCCAGCGCCGCTGGGAAGGGGTGCGGCGCCTGCCGTTGTGCAGCTTGCTCTCGCCGCAGTTTGTGCGGCTGCGCGACGACAAGAAGGCCACGCCGGAGCATGTGCGCCTGAGCCAGCTCTCCGACATCGCCGACATCCCGGAGATGGAGCGCGGCGTGGCGGAGATTCGTCTGCCGGAGAGCACGATGTTGGAACGAGCGGTGGCGGTGAAGGTGTTGCGGGGGGCAACGATGGTGCGCAAGTTGCTGCTCTGGAAAACGAACAAGGAACAGCAGAGCCGTGACCACCATGCCTACGTGCTCCACCTCACCGATTACAGCCCGAATCGGGAGAGCCCGCTGAACCATGACATCCGGGTGAGCAGCAGCGAGGCGCAGATCCGCCGGATGTTCGCCACCTGGAAGGAGCAGGTGTTTGTCGGGGGCTGGAAGGTGGTGGAGCCAGTTGGGGAATGAGGCTGCTCAGTTGGAACATCTTGCATGGCGGCGGCGGCCGTCGGCAGGCGATTGCCGAGGCGATTGGCGCGGTGGCGCCGGACGCGGTGATCCTGCAGGAGGTGCGGCCGTTTGATGGGCGGGGGTCCGATCCATTGCTGGAGGGCTTGGCGGATCGGGGCCTGGGCGAGCAGGTGCTCTCGCCGGTGGTGGGGCGCGAAAATGGCATCTTGATTGCCAGCCGTTGGCCGTTTCAGGCCCAGCCGTTGGCCCGGGTGCCGGGCCAAGCGGTGCACATGCTGCAGGCGGAGTTGCCCTGGCCCGTGGATGGCCGCGAGAGCGAGGACGGCTGCTCCAGCCTGCGGCTGGTGGCCGTGCGCTTCCCCCAAAAAGAAGTGCAGGTGCCCCTGTTTGAGGCCCTGTTGGCGCTACCAGAGCCCTGGCGCAAGGAGCCAGCCTTGTTGATCGGTGATTTCAACTGCGGCATCCCCTTCGCCGATTCCGACACCCGCACCTTCGCCTGCACCCATTTGTTTCAAGCCCTGCTGCAACAGGGCTGGGTGGATGCCTGGCGCTCGCGGCACGGCAAGGCCCGTGAATTCAGCTGGATCAGCGCCCGCAGCGGCCATGGCTTCCGCTACGACCATGCCCTGGCGTCGGCTCCATTGAACCCCCAGGTGAAGGAGGTGCGCTATCTGCACCACTTGCGGGAGGAGGGTCTCTCAGATCATTCGGCGCTGGTGGTGGACTTGAACGCGAGCGATTCCACCTTCCCCATGCCTTAGCGCAATGAAACAACAGGGGAACAGGGACGTCATCAGCTCGATCCCATCTGCTGGAACGGGGGCAGGACATTCGCACCCTCCAGCAATGCCTGGGGCACTTGAGCAATTCCGCTTTCGCCTGCCCGCAGGCTGTTGAAGCTTTGCGACAGCGATCGTCACCCTCAACAAATCCGCGGCAGCAATTCGCCCGTCGGTGGCAGCAACAATCGCTCACTGCCGTAGCGCGTGCGCAACACCACCCGAGGGGCCCCGCTGCGCACTTCACCGATCCAGCGGCCCCCGGAGCGCCCCAACAATGCTTCCGCTGTGGCGCGCTGCTCCGGAGGCACCACGGCCAGGAAGCGCCCCTCATTGGCCAGATGCAACGGCTCAAACCCCAAAATGTCGCAGGCGCTCGCCACCGCCGCCAACACCGGCAGCCGTTCCTCCTCCAGATGGAATTCAGCCCCGGCGGCGCTCGCGAGCTCCTGCAGAGCGCTGGCCAGCCCGCCGCGGGTGAGATCGCGCAGGCAGTGCAGCCCCACGCCCGCCTGCAGCAGCTTCTCCACCATCGGCCACAGGGGTGCGCAATCGCTTTTGATCGGTGGCTCCAGATCCAGCTCGTGGCGGGCGGCCAGGATCGCCAGGCCGTGGCGGCCCAGATCCCCGCTCACCAACAGTTGATCGCCCGCCTCAATGGCCCCCGGCCCGATTGGCGTGGCGCTCTCGATCACACCGATGCCGCTGGTGGTGATGAACAGCCGATCCGCCTTGCCCCGCTCCACCACCTTGGTGTCCCCCGTCACGATTGCCACGCCGCAGGCCCTGGCCGCCCGGCCCATCGAGCTGACGATGCGCCGCAAGCAGCTCAGCTCCAGCCCTTCCTCGAGGATCAGGGCCACGCTGATCTGGCTCGGGCGGGCGCCGGCCATCGCCAGGTCGTTGGCGGTGCCGGTGATCGCCAGCTGGCCGATGTCGCCGCCGGGGAATTCCAAGGGGTGCACCACGTAGCTGTCGGTGCTGAAGGCCAACGCACCCGCGGGCCGGGCGACGGTGGCGGCATCGTGCAGGAGTTGGGCCGGATCGCGGTAGAGCTGGCGCAGCTCTTGATCGATGAGCTGTTGCATCAAGGTTCCCCCACCGCCATGGCCCAGGCGAATGCGATCCTGTGGCTCGCTCATCGGCGGTAGCGATACCAAGCCGCACACGCCCCTTCGCTTGACACCATCGGCGCTCCCAGCGGATGCTCGGGCGTGCACGCCGCTCCAAAGGACGGGCACTGCTCCGGTGTGGCCCGCCCCTGCAGCACAGCGCCGCTGAGGCAAACCTCCCCGCAGCTGGGGCAGGCTGGCTCTCCAGAACCCTCCAGGGCCGGCAAGGCAAAGCGCCGCCGGGCATCCAGGGCGTCGTAGGGGGGGCGCAGCGCCAGCCCGCCGCCGGCAATCACGCCCAGGCCCCGCCAGGGCTGATCCACCGGGGCAAACACCTCCGCCAGCAGGGCTCGGGCCGCCGGGTTGCCCTCGGGCTGCACGATTCGTCCGTAGGCATTGGCCAGCTCGGCTCGCCCCTCCTCCAGCAACTCCACCGCACGCCCAATCCCCGTCATCAGATCGTTGGGATCAAAGCCTGTCACCACCACCGGCACCTGGAACCGCTCCACCAGCTCCTCCAGCTCCGCCGTGCCGATCACGCTGCACACATGGCCCGCCGCCAGAAACGCCTGCACCTCGTTGGCGGGATCCGCCAGAATGGAAGCCATCGCCGGCGCCACGCACACATGGGCGGTGAGCAGCGAGAGGTTGTTCAGGCCCAGCGCCATCGCCTGGCGGGCCAACAGCGCCGTGGCCGGCGCCGTGGTTTCAAAGCCCACCGCCAGAAACACCACCTGCTGCTCCGGCGAGCTTCGGGCCAGCTGCAGGGCCTCGCCAGGCCCCGTGACCAGCCGCACCTGGCCCCCGGCCGCCCGCGCCGCCAGCAAATCCAGCCCTGGCTGGCTGCCGGGCACCCGCGCCATGTCGCCGTAGCTGCAGAGGGTCACCCCGGGCGTGCCCGCCAGCTGCAGGGCGCCATCGATGGTTTGGGCCGGCGTCACGCACACCGGGCAGCCGGGTCCGTGGATCAGCCGCAGTTCAGCCGGGAGCAATTGGTCGAGCCCCCAGCGCAGGATGCTGTGGGTTTGGCCGCCGCACACCTCCATCAGGGTCCAGGGGCGGCTGGTGCGGCGCGCCAGCGCTTCCGCCAGGGAGCGCACATCGTTGGCCGGAGGCGACGCGATCACCAGGGCCCCCCGGCGTCGATGGCCTCGGCGGGCTGGTAGGTCTGCAACATGCGCATGTATTGCACCCGCTCGTAGTCGCGGGGGGTGGGGCAGCGCAGTTGGCTCATGCAGCCGATCAGCTCTCCCACAGAGCCGTAGTCGTGCTCGCTGAGCCAGAGGCTCAATTCATCCTCCAGGCTGCGCAGCCGGCCCGGGCCATGGCGCAGCAGCGCTGCCACCACCTGGGTGGCGCAGGCGCCAGCCATCAGCAACCGCACCACGTCGCTGCCCCGATGCACGCCGCTGGAGGCAGCCAGATCCACGCCATGGCGCCCGTGCAGAAGGGCGATCCAGCGCAGGGGCAGCCGCAGATCGTGGGGCGTGGAGAGCAGCAGGTTGGCGCGCAGCTCCAGCTCCTCGATGTCGATGTCGGGCTGGTAGAAGCGGTTGAACAGGGTGAGGCCATCGGCGCCAGCGGCCGCCAGCCGCTTGGCCATGGCGGCGAGATTGGTGAAAAAAGGAGCCAGCTTCACCGCCAGCGGAACCCCCACCTCGGCGCGCACCTCCCGCACGATCTCCTCCACCTCGGCTTCGATCGCGGCGCTGCTGCGCTCCGGATCGGTGGGCAGCGAAAAAATGTTGAGCTCAATCGCGCTGGCGCCCGCCCCCTCCAATTGGCGCGCAAAGCGCACCCAGCTGCCTGGATGGTGGCCATTGAGGCTGGCGATCACCGGAATCGACAGGCGCGCCCGCGCCTGTTCCAGATGGCGCAGATAGAGCTCGGAGCCCACGTGAAACAGCGAGGTTTCGGGCACGTAGCTCAGGGATTCGCCGGTGCTCTCACTGCCCAGCAGGCCCAGGTGGTGGAGGTTGAGCTGTTCCTGCTCCAGCTGCTCTTCAAACAGCGAATGGAGCACAATCGCCGCCGCGCCGGCCTCCTCCAGCCGCTCCAGGTTGGCGGGATCTTCGCTGAGGGGAGCAGCGGCGCCCACCACCAGGGGGCTGCGCAGGGCCAGGCCCAACCAGGTGGTGGAGAGATCTGGCTGGGCCATCGGGTGCCAGGCCTTGGCAGGCGCGGGGGGCTCTTCAATTGTGGAGGCTTCGCTGCGGCTTGGCGTCTGCCAGAGTGTCAGACCAGGCCTGCCTCCGGTGTTCACGCCCCTGTCAGCGCCCTGGCGTGCTGCGGCCGCCCTGCTGATCACGCTGTTGGCGCTGCGCTACATCCCCTGGCGGATGGGCAGCACCCTCAACCTGGACAGCCCGCTGGCCGCCGGCTTGAGCGTGATGCTTCTGGCCGCGGAGCTGATGATTCTCGGCCATGGGTTGCTGCAGGTTTGGCTCAGTGGCCTGGGCGGATCGGATGGGCGGCGGGAGATCGAGGCGGCAACGGCGCGGCTGGCGCAGGAGCGGTTGGCCTGCCCGGAGCGGCTGCCCTCGGTGGCGGTGCTGGTGCCCAGCTACGGCGAACCGCCGGACTTGATCTCCCGCTGCCTGCGGGGCTGCCTGGCCCTCGACCATCCGCGCCTGGAGGTGTGGTTGCTCGATGACAGCGGGCGAGAGGAGCTGCGCCAGCTGTGCCAGGAGTTGGGGGTGGCGTATCTGGCCCGGGGCGAGCGGCGCCATGCCAAGGCGGGCAACCTCAACCATGCCCTGCGGCACGTGCGGGCGGAGTTGATCGCTGTGTTTGACGCCGATGTGGTGCCTCTCACCACCTTCTTGAGCCGCACCGTGGGCTTGTTCGCCGACCCCGCTGTGGCCTTCGTGCAAACGCCCCAGACCTACATGGGCGCTGATCCCTTGATGCGCAACCTGCGGCTCGAGCACTGGCTGATGGCCGATGAGGAATCCTTCTACCGCTGGATCGAACCCACCCGCCAGCGGCTCGGCGCGGTGGTCTGCGCCGGCACGTCGTTTGTGATGCGCCATCAGGCCTTGCTTGCGGTGGGAGGCTTTGAAACGGCCACCACCTCGGAGGATCTGGCCACGGGCATCCGCCTGGTGGCGGCGGGCTATCGGGGGCTGTACGTGGCCGAAAAGCTCAGTGCGGGCTTGGCGCCGCTCACGCTGGCGTCAATGGCGGTGCAGCGTTGCCGCTGGGCCAGCGGCACCTTGCAGATCCTGCGCACCAGCGCCAATCCCCTCACCATCCCCGGCCTGAACCCCCTGCAGCGGCTGGCTTTCCTGGAGGGCATCCTGCATTGGCTCCTGGTGTTTCCCTTCCTGTTCCTCGCCCTGGCTCCCTTGCTGTTGGGGTTGGTGAGCCTGGCGCCTTTGCGGGTGGAGGCCAGCGACTTGCTGGCGATCGCCCTCCCCTTCTATTTGAGCCAGCTGTTGCTGATTCGCTGGCTGAGCGATCACTCACGCAGTGCCTTCATGCCGGAGCTCTACCGCTGGGTGTTGGCCTTTCCCTTGGCCATCACCGTCTGGGCCGTCCTGCGGGGCGAGCCCACCCAGTTCCGCGTCACCCCCAAGGAGGGGGGCATCGCCCGAGGCGTTGGAGCCCAGGGCCAGCTGTTGCGTCCTTTGCTGGTGGCACTGGCGGTGCAGCTGGTGGCCGGCGTCCAGTTGAGTCGCCAGCTGCTGGCGCACGGCTGGGGGGCCCTGCCCCCTGCGCCGGGGAGCACCAGCCTGCTCGTGGTGGGATTGGCCTGGGCCCTGCTCAATGGCCTGCTGCTTCTGGTGGCGATCCGCAGTTGTTGGGATCGTCCCCGTGAGGATGCCCTGCCCTGGTTGGCCCCCCAGCTGGCGGGTTGGCTGGCGGCGCACCACGGCGACGGGGGCGCGCCGATGCGCGTGCTCGCGATCAGCGAGGTGGGCTGTGAACTGCTCCTTCCCGGGCGGGAGGCAGGGCGCAACGCCAGCCTCAAGGGGGTGGAGCCATGGCAGCTGCGGCTGGATCATCCCCTGTTGGACGGCGATGGCTGGCCCGTGCGGCTGGTCTGCCTCTCGCGACGGGGGACCAGGGGGCGAGGGTCGCGGGTTGGTGTGCGCTGGGGAGCCCTCACTGCCGCGCAACGGGAGCGCTTGGAGGCCTATCTCTACCGGAGGCCCGAACTCTGGCCCACCCGCAGAGCCCCCTGGGATCCCTTGGCGCTGGCCATGGTGGGGATCCGCCTGCTGCAACCCATCGAGCCGGAGGGCTGGTTTCGCCGCAGTGCTCTGCCGATTCGCTGAGGGCGGGTCTTGCCCTGATCCCTCCCAAGGGAAGGGTTCGCTTCAGCCGAACACCACCGGCCGGCCCTCCACCGCGGCTTGGGCAGCGGTGTAGGCCACCCCATCCACCTTGAGATCGCGTGCATCGAGCAGGGTGATCGTGCCACCCCTGTTGCTGAGCTGCAGGCCCCCGCTGGTCAAAGGCACGGTGATTGTTTCGCTGGGGCGCACGCTGCCGCTGAGGCTTTGGCGCCGCTCCCGCTCATCCATCAAGCTCCAGCCGCTGAGATCCAAGGTGTCGGTGGAGGTGTTGAGCAGTGTCACCGATTCGTTGCCGCGATCCGTGCCAAGGGGATTCACCATCGCCGAGATGATCGCTGCCAGATGGGTGGGTGAATCGGGGCTCACCACGTCCCAAGGCTCGATGCTGCCGGTTTCCGGGATCGTGATCTCGGGCACTTCCGGCGCTCCGGCAATGGGCAGGGCGCGTTCGCCACCGGTGTGCCAAGCCTGGTTTTGAAACTTCAGAAACAGGGCGTTGGTCATCCCTGTCCCCGGGAAATCCACCAGTAGTGCCCCATCGCGATAACGGCCGCCATCGTCTCCAGCGCCGCCTTGGTTCATGTGGATCAAATGCACGCCATTGCCTGGTTTGAACTGAAAATATTGATCTTTTTTCGATGCCTCCGGGCCCCAACGTTCACCAAAGGCATACACCATCGCCTGCTGATCTTTGATCGCACGCTGCAACACATCCTCCACCCGCTCAAACAGGTCGTTGTTGGGGCCGGGCTTGGTGTGGATCAGGGGTTTGAGGTCTTTCGGTCGAAACAGATTGCTGCGGATGTAGTCGATCGCCGCCGTTTCATGGGGAGCCCCCGTGATTGGATTCCAGCCCTCAGGCAGGCTTCTGGCCCGCTCCACAATCGGATGGTTGAGATCTTGCAGGATCAGGTATTCCACCAGGCGCTTTTGGGTGGGCCCGCGGCTGGAGCGCACATTGATCGCCACCCGGAAGCTCTCGCCATCCACGCTCATCAGCAGTTCGGAATGGGGATCTTGGTCGTCGTCGCGCTTGTAGGCGACGGCCGATCCCTTGAGCACGCCATAGTTTTTCATGCTTGACCTCACCGGTGGTTTGGGAGCGGGGATGCCGGGGGGATCCCCACAGCTGTCCTAGCGAGGAGGGAACAGGTGGTTTTGGGGTGCTGCAGGGCTGTTGCAAATTGGCAAAACCCTTCAATCCACAAAAGGCAGCCCCGCCGCTTCTCGGCATTGCCTTGCAATCAAGCCCTCCTCATCGGCGGGCACCACCACCAGCTCGAAAGGGGCCAGCCAGGTGAGCGCCGCCGCCAGCTCCTCGCGCAGGGCAGCATCGTGTTCGCCGATGCCACCGCTGAGAGCGATCACATCCACGCCCCCCAGGCTGGCGGCCATGGCGCCGATGGCTTGCAGCAGGCCATGGCGAAACACCCCGATCGCCAGCTGCGCCTCGCGATGCCCTTGCGCCGCCGCCGCCCGCAACGTTTGCATGCTCGCGCTGAGGCCATCGGAGAGGGCGAGCAGGCCACTGCCCTGGTTGAGCTGCCGATCCAGCTGCTCCGGCTCCATGCCCTGTCGCAACAGATGGAGCAGCAACCCTGGATCCACCGAGCCGCTGCGGGTGGCCATCACCAGCCCCTCCAGCGGCGTGAACCCCATCGTGGTGGCGATGCTGCGCCCCTCTGCGATGGCGCAGAGGGAGCATCCGGCGCCCAAGTGGCAGCTGATCAGCCGTGGCGCAGCCACCACCTCGCTCACATGTTGATGGTTGAGGCCATGGAAGCCGTAGCGCCTCAGCCCCTGCTCGCGCCAGGGGGTGGGGATGGCGTAGGTGCAGGCTTCAGCGGGCAGGGTGTGGTGAAAGGCCGTGTCAAAGCAGGCCCACTGGGGCAGCTGGGGCCGCCAGTCGGCGAGGGCGGCGATCACCGCCAGGGCGGGGCCGTTGTGCAGGGGGGCCAGGGGGATGAGCGCAGCCAATCGGCTGTGCACCTCCGGCGTGAGCAGGGTGGGCCCGGTGAAGGTGGTGCCACCGTGCACCACCCGGTGGCCCACCAGGGCCACCCCATCGCTCCAGGGGGCGATGGCGGGGAGGAGCCAGGTCTGAAGCTCCGCTTCAGCAGCGCTGGCTGCCCCAGCTGAGCGATCGGCCTGCCAGGTGGTTTGCCCCTTCCAGAGCACACGCCCGTCTGGAGCGAGCAAGCGGGCCTTGAGGGTGGAGCTGCCGGCGTTGAGCACCAACGCCAGGTTGGCCTCCAGCGGCCCAGAACGCCCCGGGCTCATGCCTTCGGCGCCTGCCAGCGCCAGTCGCTGATCTCCGGGGCATCCATGCCGTGCTCATGGGCGTAGGCCTTGTTTTCCAGAATCGCCTCCTTCATCCGCTCTTTCAGATGCGCAGCCCTGGAGCCCAGATGCTCCACCCGATCGATCACATCGATCACCAGATTGAAGCGGTCGATCTGGTTGTTCATCGCCAGCTCCAACGGCGTGTTGATGTTGCCCTTCTC
>JBJTWN010000016.1:0-6744 GCA_046081785.1 Cyanobium sp. | reverse complement strand
GTGGCCTCACGGCCCTGCGCCGCAAGATGGCCGCCTACCAGGCCAATGGCGCCCAACTGGGCTGGCTGCTGGTTCCTGAGCAACAGGCCGTAGAGATCTGGCCCGCCACTGGCGGTGGCGATCCCCGCCGCATCGAGGGCGCCACCAGCCTTGATGCCGGCTCCCTCTTCCCCGGGCTGCAGATCGATCTGCTGGAGATCTGGCAGGGGTGAGCGGCAGCACCATCGACGCAGCGGAGAGGGCCTAAGGAAGCTCTGAACAAGCAGCCTTTTACTGAGAATATCCGTCTCATTCTTGTGAGTGAGACAGTCATGACTGGCGATTGGCCCTGAATTGGTCGCCGTGGTCGCAATCAACCCGATTAGCTCCTCTCTTCTGCGATCAGGAGTGCCCTTTGCGGCTGATTTGGCTCCAGCAAGACACACTAGTCCTGCTGATCATGTCGGGCAACTGCGGCGCTTGCGCGTCATCCATAGATTGGCAAGGGCAAACAGCATCTTCAGCTTGAGGTCGTTCTTCTTGATGCCTCGGTAGTAGACCTTCCGGAATCCGTACTGGCATTTGATGATCCGGAATGGATGCTCCACTTTCGCTCTGAGATGGGCTTTGGCACACTCCACCAGCTCGAGCAGCTTCCCTTCCGGGGTATCCGGTAGCACCCGCCGCTGACCGGGCTTCATGGCGATACGCATCTCGGCGCCGCAGACCTTGAACGCGTCGCGCCTCTCAATCCCGATGTGACCCGAGTCGCCGTAGATCACCCGTTCCCCGCCATGGACCCGCTCGGCTGCTGTGTTCAGCTCATGCACGTTCGCAGCCGTACTCACCACGGAATGGACCAGGCCAGAGTCGGCATCGACACCGATGTGGCAACGCATCCCAAAGAACCACTGGTTGCCCTTGGCCACAGAGTGCATCTCGGGATCTCGCTCCCCCTTCTTGTTCTTCGTTGAACTGGGTGCATGGATGATGGTCGCATCGAGGATTGTCCCCTCCTTCAGCAGCAAACCCTGCTCGCCCAGTCTCTGGTTCTCACGCTCGAGCACCTGCTCAGCAATCAGATGCTCTTCCAGCAGGTGCCTGAAGTTGAGGATCGTGGTTTCATCAGGGATCCGGCCATCGATCAGGTCGATCCCCGCAAAGCGGCGAAAGCAGGGGGTGTCGATCAGCATCTCCTCCATCAGCGGGTCAGATAGCGTGAACCACTGCTGCAGCGAATGGATCCGCAGCATCACCTCCAAAGGAAACGGCGGCCGTCCTCCTGCACGGCGACAATTAGGTAGGTGGGCGCGCCAACTACATAGGCGGGTCTCAGGACGCGATAACAGGGCTCCGATCACGGTCAGGAGCCCCAGCGCGCCGAAAAGCCCGCAAACGAAATTCAGCAAACCCTGATTGATTTATTCTAATTTAGTTTAGTCCCGGTGGCTCCTGGTATAATGCGCTACAATTGAGCACATGCATACATGGGCGCGCTTGCGTGGCCCCGCCTCCGCTGGCCCTTGCCGAGCTTTGCGCCAGCGATGCGGCTGTGGGTTGGGGGTGAAAGCGGATCTTCCTCAAGCGCTCTCCCGGCCAGCTGGCTTAAGATCTGGTGATAAGTATTGTTTGGGGCTCGCTGGGCGGATGGCAGATGTGGTAACCCCTCCGGGGCTGCAGATACAGCTCGACTTCCTCCCTCTGGAACCTCAGGGCTGGTGAACTCTTGTTGCCGGTGTCCTGCTGTTCGTGATTTCGTCAACCACCAACTACGGCGATGACAACCAGACAGATTGGCGGCCATGCCCATGATCCGCTGTCGTGGGTGGCTGCAGTGCCCTCCCCAGCTTGCTCAGTTCCCTGGCGGGCGTCCTCCAGGTCATCAAGGCTCTTCCGATCAGCTCGCACAAGTAAGGCTTACCCTGTCTTCCTCCTTGCGGACGGGAGCGGGCATGTGACCTCATGAATCTCTGTAGTCAGCGTAGCCGACTGGGTGGCCAGCCCGATCTCGTCTCTATGCAAACACTGTTAACACTGCCTATGTTGCCTGAGGCCGAACTGCAGGCCCGCACCCAGGAGATCCACGAGCACCACCCGGATCTACTTTCATCTGTTCTGCCTATTCCGGTGGAACGCTTTCCAACACTCTCCCGAGAGGATATCATAGTGATCGCAGGCATTTCCGCTCAAGAATTGCTACATACGCCCGCTGCTCAGCAGTGGACCAAAGAGGGCCGGTTTGAGGGTGAGGCCCAGGGTGAGGCCGAGGTGACCCTTGGCCAACTCAACTGCAGTTGCGCCCCCAGCCAGCTCGGCAGTCGGGTTGTTCTGTTGGCTTATGAGGGCAGCAGCAACCGAAGCTGTTCTATGTAAAGCACTCATCCATGGATTCCCCTGCTGCGGTGATCGATCCGCACCACCACCAGAACAAATAACCAAGCTTCCTCCACTTGCATCTGTCAATCCTGTGCAACCATCTCCTGAACTGCTCGCGGCTGCGGAAGCCCTGAACGCCTGGGAAGCCCCACAGATTGGCCGGGCTTGGCAGCTCATGCTGTTACGGAGCGGCAATATAACCTTGAACGGCCAGCAGTACCCCTATGGCACGGTTGCAATTAGCCACGACCAATACGAGTTACGGCCACATGATCCTGCCCTGCCCCGCTTCATCACCACAGACGCAGCTCAGGGCTGGGCTCTGCATGGTGTCGTGCAGGATGGGGCTGTCCTCTCCTTGAGCGATTCTGCAGCCCAACTCAACCCAGAGACGGAGCTGCTGGCCGCTGCAGAGTCGCGCAACGCAGATACCGACCCCTCGCAGCAGCCGCGTGCCGTGCGGATCGGTCATAGCAATTTCGCCCATTTTCTCTGGAACAACCTGCCCGCATTGATCACCTGGGAATCCGAGGTGGCGGCACGGGTCGCTGCTGGCGAAGCAACCCTTCATTATTTCCCGGCTAGCGAGGGGCAGTTTCGCAGCCTTGGAAGCCCTGAGGAGCTACTGCCGAAGCTGGCGCAGAGCTTAAGCGAAACCTACATCTGGCCTCCCGTGAATTCGCTGCGATTGGGTTCAACCTTGGTGAGCCTGCAAGCGCGTGAACGTGTGATGGCTTCTCTGAAGACTTGTCCACCAACACCTGCATCAGAGCCAAGGCTCTGGCTTGGGGTCAGACCCCCTAATCGCGGCAGAAGTCCGCTCAATACCGTGCAATTTTTTCGCGAATTGGCAACGCTATGGCCTGCGGTCACAGGCGGCGATGTCGTGGTTGATTGCTACACACCTTCTGATAAATCTAATGCCAACAACCATGATGAGAAGCGCATTCAAGAAGCAGCTGCGGTGGTTGATTCCATTGTACAAGACATGCCACAGGGTGAGCGTATTCTTACCACTCGTGATCTGTTACTGCGCGAATCGCTGGTCTTGGCAGGAGGTGCCGCATTCTACGTGTGTAGTCCTGGAACCATTCAGCACAAGATCGGCTGGATATTGAACAAGCCTGGCTTGATCCTTGAGAGCCCTAATGATCTGCGTGTGCATCACGTGCGCTGGCCAGGGATTATGCTCGAGGCTGGGCTTATTCCTGAAACATTACCATTGAACTATGTGGCTTGGTGTGATAGCGATCAGGTTGACTTTAATATTGTCGATGTGGCGCGTGCAGCGCAGTGGTGTGTGGATCATGCCCTGACGGTACTCGGAGATCATGAGAAGGTCCCTGTGCACACTTTCGCTCAGTTCAACCTCAGTGGATCAGCCGTTCCTCTGAGCATGCAGGTGTCGATTGATCCGATTCGAGTGATCATTGAGGCGCTTGCCAGATCAGTGCAGCTTGACTGCCCTGGCACCACTTCTAACCTTGATCTGCTGTTGAAAGTCAAGGAACTATTGCGTCGTCAGCATCTGGGGATAAAAGATGTAGAGCTTGCTCTCGCCTCTCAGATTCCAGCTGATCCAGATGCCTGGAACAGGGCTCTGCGGAGGGTACTCAAAATGCTGGGACAAATTTGAAAGGTCATCGATGCAGAATACCCAGACCTGGCACTCACGCCACTACTCCCCAAGCCACCCGTTGCCCCTGAGCTGGCAATTTAACAAAATGATCCGCAACAGATCATCCGGCTGTTGGGATGTGTTAATATTACTCTGGTTCATGGTAACTCATATGTGGAGGCCTTGAGGGGTTGCAATTGATGATTACGGCTTTTGCCGAAGTTTCTAGTTCGCTCTTTTCCAGATTTTTTCCCATGGCTGCATCGCCTGATTTACTTGCGTCAGATGCCCGTCAAGCGCTCCAGCGGGCTGGTCTGTTGTTTGCTGCCCAAGGCACTGCTTTCCTTCGGGCCCAGGCCCAGCAGCAGGCAGCATTGGAGCTCCTGCAGGCGCGTAGATTCGGTGCCAGCGATGGGCAGCTCGAGGCAATTCTGCTCGGGGAAATTCGGGAATCACTTGCCCGGATGCTGAGACATTCAGCACCCCTGAATGGTCCCAGATTCTTCCCTCCTCGACCGGCGCAAGTGGAGGCCATGGAGCAGAGGGTTGCCATATTTCTGCAGGCGGAAGCGGAGCAGTGGATCCTGGGCGCGCAAGGGCTCAACGCCGTAAGCTGACCCATGAGCAGTTACGACGAGCCTGGTCTTCTGCTTACAGCGGAGCAACTGGCGGGCCCCCTTCCCTTTGCAGGAAATGTTCTACGTTGCAAGGTATTGGAGAGGTTGCGGGCGCAAGGCCTGCTGGAGTCGCCCTGGTTGCCGGTGCTTCGCCGGATGCAGGAGGAGGCTGCCGCTGCTGCCATCCAATCGTGCCGTCAGCAATTTGATCTGCAGCAGTGCGAACAGGCTTGCGCCACGTTTCAAGGAAGCTTCGAGCTGGTGATGGCGCTGCCGGCCGTACAGCAGAAGCCCCTGATCGAGGAGCTGGCCGAGCAGAGCAGCCAGTTGCTTGGGGGATTGTATCGGCTGTTGCTGGAGGAAAATGTTGCTGAAGATCGCTGTGACAGGCGGCATTGGTTGGCCTTGGCTGCCCGGCTGGCCGGGTGGCACCGGCGCTGCGGGTTGAGCAATCCCGATTGGCTTGTATCGGTGCAGGGGCAGTTGGTGCGGGCGGCTGCCTCCGCATGGTTGGAGCAGGCTCGCGCTAATCCAGCGGATGATGGCACAGCACAGACGATTGAGCTTTTGGCGCAGTTTGCGGGCCGCCATGACCCAGGGGCTGCTGTCGCTCTACAACCTTCCGTGCCCATGCCCCCCCCCTCCCCGGGAGTTTGGATCGGGCTGGATCAACTCCTCAGCCTCCCCCTCCCAGACGAACCGCTGGCCAGCCTCTGGCGCGAGCTGCTCCGCACTCTCCCCCCGGAGGCTGGGCTGGAGCGCCAGACCCTGCAGCTGGCCCTGCAGTCCCATGAGCTGCGCCGGCTTCAAGCTCAGTTTGCATCCGGCGAGCTCGAAGCGGGCTTCCGCCTGCTCGACAGGCTTGCCCCCGACCTCGGGCCTGCGGCGTTGGCCCATCTCCTGAACCAGCTGATCCCCCGGCTCCACCACATCCTGGTGGAGCTTGCCGGGACCGATCCGGAGCCGGAGGTGGTGGCCAATCCGCGCCGGGCCGAATGCCTCTGGTTGGGTGATCAGTGGATGCGGCGGCTGGAGCAACTGCCTGGCAAACCCTTTGAGCTTCGCCCCTTGATGGCTGAACACATCTGCCGCTACGCCGCGGTTGCCTGGTTGGCCCAGCCACCTGCGACAGCCCGTTGGCGCACGCTCGATTTACTTCAGCGGCTGCTGCGGCTGCAGCCTGAGGCTCGCTCCTGGGCTGTGCCCGCCCTACGCGACCGTCTGCTCGAAGCGGTGAGCGAGCTGAACCATGGCGAGGGCATCGCTGACCCGCTCTACCTGGCTGAGCTGCTGGGAGCCTGTGCGGCTATGGAACACGACCCCCAGCTCACCGAGCAGGCCCGTGGGACCCTGCAGCTGGCCGTGTTTCGGGGCCGTGCCGCCCTTGATGTGTGGCAAAACCTGGTGGAGATCAGCCCTCAATCGCCTTGATTGCCTGATTAAGTTGCTGTAGCACAAAGGCCTGCAGTTCGCGTTTCAGCCGTCCATGCTCGATGCCCTCCCTGCCTGCCTGCATGAACGCAAGCGCCGCCTTCTGGTGCAGCATTTCCCCCTGTAAGCCTGGGGTCAGCATGTCCAGCTGTGCCCTCGCCTGATCAAGCAACCCCTCGCCCGTGCTGATCGCTTCAGCGGAATGGCCTGCCGAGATCTCCTGTAGGTTGACCCTGAGCTGCTGCCAGCACAACGCCTGATCCTCGCTTGAAGCCTGAATCATCAGGAGATGACCGATCAGGTCTGGCTGAGAAGAGATTTCTACGGTAAGCTTATCGCCCGTTGCCGTTTGTGGTGCAAACGCAGCAGGCGGTTGACCATCGAGCCAGCACCAATTCTGCAGCCGAATTATTAACGATACTTCAAAGCAGAAATGAAGAGACGTAAACTGGATGTCTCCAGGAACCCACAGATACAATGGGTAATGATCAAGGAGAAGATACTCTTCAGGGCACTTCGAAAAATAACCGATACTCAGAAACTCTACCGGTATAAAAGTTCCGCCTAAGAGGTGGCGAGTCGGAATAAGGTAATATCGACTCCTATCTAGATCGCTAAGTCTGTGGGTGCTTCTCCGAGGTATTCATGCAGCTAATTTAGTACTGCAAGTAATCGGAAGCAGAAGTTTCCATTACAGTCTTTGCCGGAGGGCCACCGGCATTG
>JBJTWN010000015.1:0-12551 GCA_046081785.1 Cyanobium sp. | reverse complement strand
CTGATGGTCTGCTCATGCAAGACCACTTGGCCTTTGGCTCGGGGCTGGTCGTCCTCGTCTTCCCGATCCTTCGAACTTGTATTTCGCTGGTTCTGAGAGCCACGGCAGCGCGCCCCATCGGACGATAAACAAACCGTTTAGCAAGGCACATCATGGTGAGAAAACGAGTGCTGGCAGGGCTTGTTGAGAGATAGTGTTCAGATTGTACAGTGGTTCTCGGAAACAGGTAAGCACTTGTATCGGGCGATACGGAATGAAGTCATGCCTGCGGGAGTCCATGCGGCAACGTACTAAAGTAAGTGGTGTATTTGCTCATCACCTTTAGATCTCCGCAGCCAACTATTTCATGGAGCGTATCCTTTCTGCCCATGTTCCTGTTGATTCTCCTACACGCCTAAACAGTGTTTCCCAGCTTTGTGACTGTAAGTCGATCCTTCGAACGCTGTATGGGCAGGTCCGATATCCGCTCTGCGGTGGGTGTCGTTGTCGGCCTATGCAGCCGATGGCAAGCCAGCAAATTTCTCCAAAGCGGAAGTTTCGTAATAGGACTGGGGGATTGTACGGTAGGGAAAATGGGATTTTATCTGCACCCGGTATCGCCAGCTGCGCACTTCCATTTCTCTATAGGGAGCTTGGCGGGGATGTGATATTCATGGGTCCGTGAATGAGGTCGCTCCCAAGCGGGCCTCAATGGGCCCCCTCCCGCATCCGCGCCACGAAAGCCTCTTCCTGTTCCTTGCTGGCCAGGGCGCCATCGTCGACGATGATGATGCGATCGGCGACATCCAGGATCTTGTTGTCATGGGTCACCATGATGATCGTGGTTTGCTGCTCGGTGGCCAGTTGCTGCATCAGGTTCACCACGGTGCGGCCAGATTCCTTGTCGAGGGCGGCGGTGGGCTCATCTCCCAGCAAGATGCGGGGCCTGCTGGCCAGCGCCCGGGCGATGGCCACCCTTTGCCGTTGACCCCCTGAGAGGTTGGCAGGGTAGTAGTCAAGTCGGTCGCCAAGTCCCACTTTCTCCAGCATCTGCGCTGCCAGCTGATCGAGATCCTGATCCATGTAGGCGTCGTGCAGCTCCAGGGAGAGACGAACGTTGCGGCGTGCGGTGAGAAACATCATCAGGTTGTGGGCCTGGAAGATGAAGCCCACGTTGAGCCTCAATTGGGCCAGTTGCTCTTTGCTGGCGCCATGGAGTTCCTGGCCAAGGATGCGCAAGCTGCCGTCCATGCAGGAGCGCAGGCCGCCCAGCATGGTGAGCAGGGTGGTTTTGCCTGAGCCGGAAGGGCCCGTGCAGATCACGATTTCACCGGGATAAATATCGAGGCTGATGTCCTTGAGGGCGTGCTTGCGTTCCTCACCACTGCCAAACCAGTGGTTCACATGATTCAGGGAGATGATCGGCTCCCGCTTGTCGTTGTTGGGGCTGGCGGGGGAGGGCATCTCAGAACACATCCGCCGGATCGAGCTCCACCAGCTTGCGGGTGGCCAAGGCGCCAGACCCCACGCACATCACAAAAGTGAGCAGGAGCACCTGCAGAGCCCTGGTGGTGGTCATGAACACCGAGAGCTTGGTGACCGTGGCAAGCAACCAATAGAGACCCATGGAGGTGAGCACCCCGGGAATGAAGCCGATGAAAGCCAGAATGGCGCTCTGCTGGATCACCACGGAGATCACGTATCGATCGGTGTAGCCCATCGCCTTGAGGGTGGCGTATTGCGGCAGGGAGTTCATCACATCGCCGAAGAGAATTTGGTAGACGATGATGCTGCCCACAACAAAGCCCACCAGAACTCCCAATGAGAAGATGAAGCCTACGGATGAGTTGCGCTTCCAGTAGTTGAGCTCCAGATCGGCCAGCTCTTGGCGGGTGAGCACCTTCACATCTTTGCTCATCAGGGGTTGGAGCGTCTGTTGCACAGCCAGTGGGTTGGCACCGGGTTTGAGCTGGATGAGGCCCATCTCGATTTGGCGAGGATTCTTCTCTGGGAAGAGGAAGAAGAAGGTGTTGTCGCTCACAATCAGGTTGGCATCGGCTGCAAAAGTGGAACCGAGAGAGAAGGTATCGATGATGCGCAGTTGCTTTTGATTCACCTCCACGCTCACGATGTCCTGACGCTTGAGCTGCTCCGCGATCGGACCATATTGCTTTTTTGAGTTGCGATCAAACAGGGCATTACGCAGCGGCTGCAGCCGGGAAATCTCCTGTTCCAGCTCTGGGAAAGCCAGGGATGGCCGGCTCAGATTCACCCCGTAGACATAAATGTCAAAAGACTTGCGGGTTTCCGGTGTGATCCAGGTGGCTCTGGAGATGTGCAGGGGAGACACCCCCTCCACGCCGTCCACGCCTACGGCCTGATAGAGCCTGCTCCGTTCGAACACCTGCAAGGAGCCCATGTTGCTGTACCCAGCGCTCACCATCACCAGGTCGGCGCGCAGTTTCTCAATGGGCTTGCGCTGGCTGTTGTAGATGCTGTCGAGCAAACCGAGCTGGAAGAACATCAATAAATTGGAGAAGCTCACCCCGGCCAGGCCGATGGCCAATTTCACGGGGTTGTAGCTCACCTGCAGCCAGGCCAGGGGTGTGCGTTTGAGCGCTTTGCGGAGAGCAGGAATCATGGCTTGGCTACCGGCGGTGTGGCATCAAAGACCACATTCACCTGCAGGTTGGACGCATAACTTAGGCGCTCTTCTTTGCCAGGGGGCGGGTGGATGCGGAGCTTCACTTCGTAGACGCGCTGATCCATGTTTTCGCCGGGGGTGCCGGCGAAGGTGCTTTGCTTTTGCACCTGGGGCAGCACCTTGTAGAGCGTGGCCCGGGCGCTGCCCTGGAAGCCATCGGCGGTGATCGTGGCGCCCTGGCCGATTTTGAGCTTTGCGATGTCGGATTGATATACCTCCGCCGTGACAATCATGTTGCTGGTGTCGGCCATTTCCAGCAGTCCGTCATCCCCCACCTTGCTGCCGGGCCAAGCAAAGATTTTGAGGATGCGGCCATCCTGAGGAGCCCGCACGGTGGCGTAGTCGAATTCCTGCTTGGCGCGCTCCCGGGCGGCTTCCGCTTGGCGCAGTTCGTTGCGAGCGGTCACCACATCCTCCGGGCGCACCTCCTTGATTTTCTCCAGAGTTTGCTTGGCGCCCTCGATGTCCGCCTTGAGCCTGGCTTCGGTGCCAGCCCGATCTTCGATCGCCTTGGCGAGTTCCGCCTCGGTGGTGTTGGCCCGGGTGCGGTAGCGGTCGCGCTCCAGCTCCGAAATGCCGCCAGCGGCATAAAGACCGTCAAACCGCTGGCGTTCCAGCTTGGCCTCCCTGGCCTTGGCCTGAGCTGAGGCCACCGCCTGATCGCCCGTGAGCTTGGCAGCTGCGAGCTGCCGCTCCAAGCTTTCCACCTGGTAGGCCTGAGCGCGGATTTCGCCCTGTTTGGCACCAGCTTGCACCTGGGCGAGCTTGGCCCGGTTGACCCCAACCAGCTCGGTGGCTTCATCGAGGGAGGCCTTCAGCGAACCATAGTTGTTGAGAATCGCCAGGGGTTGGCCCTGCTTCACCTCATCGTCTTCCTGCACCAGCAGTTTTTCAATGCGGTCGCCGCTGAGGGAGCTGGGCACGGAGACGCGACGGATCTTGGTTTCCGGCTCGATGCGCCCCAAGGCCGACACCTGCCGGGGGGCGACAACGGCCGATGGCTCCGCTGGTTTGCGGTTGCAGGCCACCAGGGAAGGGGCCAGCAGAACTACCGCCAGGGATGTGGCCAGAGAACAGGCCAGGCGGGGGAGTTTCCTCAGGTCTGACCTTCCGTGTGGTGTTTCCACGTGACCTGCATGCAACTGTTGTGACATCCCCTGAGTCTGCGCCCCCCGATGGGGCTTTGCAGTGGCAAGGACCGTACCCGATGGCGCCCCTCTCAGGGCATCGACGTCGCCGCTGAGGGCAGCAGGGCCTCCTTCGGGAGTTCACCGGCTTCGCGCAGCAGCACAGCCCGGTCGATGGCCTGTTCTGTCTGCGCGGTGAGCAGGGCGGCCTTGGTCGCCTGCAGCTCCCTTTGCACCAAGAGCACCTCAGTGAGGGGCTCCACCTGGGCGCGGTAGCGCAGCCGGGCATCCTCAAGGGCTCGCTCGCTGGCGGTCACCGCCTCCCGCGCTGCGGCGATCCGCGCCGGTGAAGCCTGCAGCTGCTCCCAGGTGGTTTGCACGGTGGTGCGAATGCGGCGGCGGGCCACATCGGTGTCGGCGGCCAACACCTCAGCCTCCCGATCAGCGAGGCGTGCGCCGTCGCGGGCCCTGCCACCGTCGAAGAGGGGTTGGCGCAGCTGCAGCAGGCCGCCCCAGTCGTAGAAGGTGCCCTGCAGGCTGCCGGGCGTGTCGATGCTTGGCAGGGTGACATTGGCTGGCCCCGCTTGCACCCGGTTGGTCTGCTGCAACACCGGCACATCGATGCGGTTGGTGTTCAGGCCAGCTCCTGCCAGCAGCGAGAGACTGGGCAGCAAGGAGGCTCGGGCGGCCTTCGCGCGTTGCCGGCTGGCTTGCTCCTGCAGCTGCAGGGCCTCCAGCAGGGGGCGATCCGCCAGGGCTCGCTGAACGGTGGCCTCCAAGCCCAGGGGCCAGGGGCGATCGAAGCTGCGAATCGGATCGGCCGCCAGCGGCGGCTCCCCCGGCGGCAACCCGAGCAGCTCAGCCAGCCGTCCCTGCACCGCCCTCTGTTGTGCCCGGGCATTGATCAGTCCTTGCGAGTCCCCGGCCCGCAACGCCCGTGCCCGCAGCACGTCGATCCTGGCAGCCAGGCCCTTGCGGTGGATCTGGCCCACATCGCGCTCCAGGGCGGCGGATGCCTGCAAAGACGTTTCCCACACCGGCACCAGGGCCTGGCGCAGCTGTAGCTCCCGATAGGTGCTCTCCAGCTCAAAGCGCACCTGGCGTTCGTTTTCACTCAGCTGGCGACTCGCCGCTTCGCGACCGCTCACCGCGGCGGCCACCTGCCAGCCCTCGCTGATCGGGAGCAGATTGGCGTTCAGCACCACGCCGCCGCCAGCAAAGAAGCTTTGCAGCACGGCATAGCCGTTTTGGCCGAGCCCAAAGCTGAGATCACCAATGGTGGGCAGGTTGGTGATCACACCGATCGAGGTGCCCACCTGGGTGCCGCTGGCGCTGCCCACAAGATCGACGCGGGGCCAACGCTGACTGCGGCTGAAGCTCTCGGCGGCCGCACTGCGCTCCACCTCGCGTCGTGAGCGCTCCAGATCGGTGGAGGCCGGCATCCCCCGCTCCAGCACCTCGCCAAGGGTGAGGGGAGCCGCCTGGACGGGGACGCAGGCCAACCAGCCAAGGGCGGCCATTCCCACGGTGAACGCCTGATGACGCAAGCGCCCGGCAGGGAGGGCAGCCGGCTCGCATCGAAGGACAGGCACGCTGGAGCGGGATCGAGAGTGGCATGGACCTTAAGGAGGTCCCCCCGCTCACCGCTACCGTCCTCTCCAGAATCCGCCCACTGTTTGCCCTCCGCCGAAGCCGCTACTTCCGCTCCCGCTCCGGGTGACGCAACTCCTGGTGGAGCTGGCCATCAAGATCGCTTGCCCCGCCTTCTACCAGTGATGGTGGTGGCCGGACTCACCCTGCTTTGGGCCTCCACTCCCTCCATTCCGGTGAAGGTGAGGGGGAGTGGCTTGCTGACGGCGCCCGAGAGCCGCCGGGCTTTCTTCGCTCGCGGCCCGGGCCAGGTGCAAGACATCAAGGTGCGGGTGGGCAGTGAGGTGGAGCAAGGCGAGCTGCTGCTCACCCTCAGCCGGGTGGGCCAGGCCGCGGCGGGGGGCGGGGCGATCGCTCCCGATCCACGGGTGATTCAGGCCCAGTTGCGGGCGATCGATGAGCAAATGGCCGGCCTTCGCTCTCAGCGCCAGGCGGTCGACGTGCAAGACGCGGCACTGCTGACGCGCCGCAATGAGCTCACCATCACCAACAAGCCGGTGAAACAACAGCTTGATGCCTTGGAGGGTCTGCGAAAAGATGATGTGATCGCCCGCTACAGCCCCCTCTGGGTGGGCGCTCAGGATCTTTACCTGCGCAACCGGGCCGACATCGCCACGATCGACGGCCAACGGGCCCAGTTGAAATCGCAGCTGGCGGCCCTGGAGGCCCGCGCCGCCGAGCTGCGCTCCCAGAGGGCGGCCCTCGACGCGGAGGAGCTGGCGCAAGATGTCTTCAGCCCGTCGGCTGGGCGGATTTTGGACCTGGCGGTGGAACCTGGCCAGGCCGTGCTGCCGGGTCAGCGGCTCGGCAGCCTGGCGTTGGCGGGCGATCAAGACCGGAGGCTGGCACTGGTGGTCTTCACGACTGCCGATGCCACCCGCCTCGCCCCCGGCGCAGAGTTGGAACTAGATCCAAAGCTGATGAGCCGCGATAGCTATGGCGGTTCGGAGCAGCGCTGGGGCACCCTGCGGGGCACCCTGGTGCGCCTCTCCCCCGCGAGCGTCGACCTCGAGGATGTGGCGGCCCAGGTGGGCGGGAAGGAGGAGGCAGCGAATTTGATGGCCCGGGCTCGCCAGCAATCCTTTGGCGATGGTGGCGACCTCACCGCCCAGCTGCCGGATCGGGCGGGCGCGCCGGTGGTGCTTGGTGTGGTGCGCCTGGAGACCGCTGGTACACCGAGCGGGTTGGCCTGGAGCCGGGGGGTGGGCCCCCAGCGCCCCCTGCCTCCACGCACGCCCCTGGAGGTGTCAGCGGAGGTGGAACGGCGTTCGCTGTTCAATTACGTCGCACCGTTCGGCCGTTGGTTGGCGGGGTCTCGGCCATGAGACGCAACCCCTGGCTCAAGCCCTGGTTGGCGCCCTGGCCCTGGCTCAGCCTGGGATTGTTGTTGCTGTGCACCCGCACGGAACCGCCGCGGCTTTGGTTTTGGCTGGCTTTGCTGTTGATCAGCCTGCTGGTCGGCTTGATGCGGGCCCTGGCCCGCGAGCATTGACCATTCCAGCTTCCGTGCGCCATCCGCTGGTGGTGGGCCTGGCGGCGGCTTTTGTGTGGAGCGTGGCCCATGCCCTGGGATTTGGCTCCGGGGCGGCCTACGGAGTGGTGATCGCAGCAATCGCCGTGCCACCGGATTTCCGCCGGTTGCCGGCACCTTTGTTTGTGGTGTTGCCCGTGCTGTGCGCGGTGGCGCTGGGGTTGGGGACGCTGCTCAAACCCTTGCTGGAGGCTCCGCAGGTGTGGGGCTTCGCCGTTGTCACCCTGCTGGCGCAATTGATCGGGCAACTTCTTCCGGATCGGTTGGCGATGCTGCGCAACGTGTTGCCGATCCTGGCGATCCTGCCGCTGCTGGGGAGCAACAGCACCTGGCTGTCGACGTGGCACGAGCTGCTGGCGATTGTGCTGGGGTTGGTGGTGGCCGTGGCCCTCACCACCGCCTTCCGCCTGTCCGGCGATGCGCCGCCACCAAGGGCGGCTGCAGGAGCAGCAACGGCCGAGGCTGAGGCGCCGACGCGCTCGTTGGCACGGCGGCTGCAGGATCCCTATTTCTGGCGCAAGTTGATTGCCTCCTCCCTGGCGCTGGCGGTGGGGCAGGGATTGGGAGCTGTGAATCCCAAATATGTCTACTTCGGCGTGGTGATTCTGCTCAACGAAAGCCTGGGGGCCACGCTGGCACGGGTGCGCGACCGCATGATTGGCGTCAGCCTGGGCGTGCTGATGCCCTGGCTTGTCTTCAATCTTTTTGGAGTCAGCAGCGTGTCGTTGGCGCTGGTGATGGGTGGCACGAGCGCCCTGCTGCCCGCGCTTGGTCTTGGCGCCAATCTGCGCACCGCGTTGATCTCCAGCGGGGTCACCTTCGCGGGGTATCAGGCCCTCACCGATTGGTACATCCCCACCCGCTGGATCAACTATCTGATGGGTTGCGGTTTGGCGTTGCTGGTTTGTTTGCTGTTTCAACCCACCTCCGCCCTGCGACGGTTTGAGCAGCTTGCCGAGGAGTGCCGTCGCAGCGGCCAGCCGCCGACGGATGAGCTGCGGGCCCTGTTGCCCAGTGCCCGGGAGGAAGCCCTGTGGCTGGGGCAGGGGCCACGTATTGAGGCGTTGTTGGCAGTGCTGCCAGCAAGGCGGGATGGCGGCTAGGGGGGCAACGCCCTGCTCCCGGAAGGCTGCTCACAATCGCCTCAACAGCTCGGCTTTCTTGGCCGCGAATTCCGCCTCGGTGAGGATGCCTTTCTCCCTGAGTTCGCCGAGGCGCGTGAGGGCATCGAGCACATCCTCCTGGCGGCTCTCCTGGCTGGAGGCTTGAGGGGAAGCCGTTGCTTCTGGCTGCACCTTAGGCAGGCTCGCCAGGGGAATCGGTCCGCTGCTGGTGGTGAACCTTGCGCCCCCTTCTTCCCCGCTGGCCTGGGAGCAACCGCTGATCTGCAGGTCGCCGATGTCGTGCACGCTTACGCGCCCGTTCAACTCCACCACCAGGCGACGGGCTGCCGGGAAGACGGCGTAACGCAACTCGTTTTGGGCACCTGTGGAGGATGGAGTGCCCAGCTCCTGCGGCCACCACGGAGCCATGGCGGCCATCGGAGGGAAGCTCATCGGAGCCATGGCACCCAGGCCAGCCATCGGGCTCATGCCAGCCATGGGCGCCATGCCGGTGCTCACCTGCTGTTGCTGCTGGCTGCCCCCGCCGGCGCTCTGGGCCTGCTGAGCGGAGCCTCCAGCGAGGCTGGTCAGGCTGGCCAGGCTCACACTGCCCCCGGGGGTGCTGAACACCACGGCGCCGCCTGGGCTCTGTTGCTGGGAAAAACCGGCGATGTGGTGATGGCCCGTGTCATAGACGCTCACCTGTCCATTCGTCTCGACGGCGAGCCGACCCACGGCGGGGAAAAAGGCGTAGCGCACATCGTTCTGGGCGCCGATGGCACTGGGCGTTCCGAGTTCCCCGGGCCACCAGGTGTCGCGCGGGTCGGGAGTGAACAAACCGCCGCCCACCTGCATCTGCTGGCCGCCGCCACTTTGGCTCTGGGATTGGAAGCTGCCGGAGGGGAACAACTCCGGCTGGCTCGCGAGCTGGCCGGCGATCGCCTGGCAAAGCCCCTCCACCTGCGCTTTGAGGGCGTGGTTGAACATGTCGCCCAACATCAACATGCCCCCCCGCATCCACTGCCCCGAGCCGGCAAACTCCGGATGGTTGAACTGGGCCATTCCTCCCCGCCCGCGCAGCATGGCGAACATCATGTGGATCACCGCCTCCTGACTGAAGCCATAGCGCTGGGCCAGCTCATTGACGACCTTGAGGCCCTCGGGTGTCAGTTGTTCCATGGGTGCGGTGAGGGGAACTTTTCACCGTACCCCCAGCAATCGGGTCTGGCTGTGCGATTTGGCAGTTGCCGTGAACATCACGGCTGGATGCCCTCGAGATAGGAGGGTTATGGGATCAGCCTTGCTCTCAGCGAAGCCTCTCGGGCTGGCCCGGCCCACCGCAAGGCATGGATGGCGATCAGGCAGGATCCAGCTGCACCCTGTAGGGTAAACGCGGTTCAGCGACCACTCTCAGGCGAGTTCTCCCCAGCGCGGGAGCTCCACAGGATTTTTCCCAGCAGGACATCTCCAGCGGCTCTCCTTCAGGCCAGCACTTTTCTTAAGGGCCGTCGACGAATCGGTTTACATCCTGTGGATCTTTATGACTCTTTACGTTGGCAATCTCTCCTTCGACACCGAAGTGGAGCATCTGCAGCAACTGTTCGCCAAATACGGCGAAGTGCGCAATTGCACTCTGCCCCTCGACCGGGAGACCGGCCGCAAACGCGGCTTTGCCTTTGTGGAGATGGCCAACCCCGCCGAAGAAACCAAGGCGATCGGCGACCTGCGCGGCGTGGAGTGGATGGGCCGAAACATCCGCGTCAATCAGGCTGAGCCCCGCAGGGGCGGTGGCGGTGTCAACCCCTAACGTGATGGTTCGTCCTGGATGGCGGCGTGGCGTTGCCGCTCCCCCCTGAGCTGCCAGAGTTCATTTTCGGCCCCCTCTCCACGGAGGAGGGCAGGCTGCAGCAGGCCCGGCTGGATCGGTCTGGCTTGCTGCACCCGGTGCAGCGCACCGTGCTTGCACCCGAGGCCGATGAGGCGGTGGTGATCCGGGTGCGGGTGGGAGTTGATCTCGCTGTAGCCGCCGTGGAGCTCCGCTACAGCACCAACCTGGCCCACGATCCAGCTTGCTTGGATCCGCCCCAGCCAGGGGTGGTGGCCGTGCCGATGGCCCGCACCCGCCTGGAATGGGACACGTTGGCTTGGGGCTATCTGGAGGAGTGGAGCGCCCCGATCCCCGGGCAGCCGGCGGGCACGACGGTGTGTTACGCGATCTGGGCCACCACCGTCACGGGCGTCCGCTTGGCCTGCCCCTTTGTGGTGAGTGAGCGGACGGCCCAGCGTCAGGGGGGTGCTGCCGCTGCCTCGCTCACCACTGCCTTTGTGGTGGGCCGCCAGCCGATTCCCGCTTGGATTCGGGAGGCGGTGATCTATCAGGTGTTTGTCGACCGCTTCGCCCCGGATCCGGGTGTGGAGTTTGAAGCGCCAGAGGATTTGGCCGGGCGTTTCGGGGGCACCTTGCGGGGGCTGATCAGCCGTTTGGATTATCTGCAGGCTTTGGGGGTGAACTGTTTGTGGCTGACGCCCATCTTCCCCAGTCCCTCCCACCACGGCTACGACCCGATGGAGCTTGCCGCGGTGGAGCCGCGCTTTGGATGCCTGGCGGATTGGGACGCGCTGGTGGCCGGCGCACGGGCCCGGGGGATGCGGTTGCTGCTGGATTATGTGGTGAATCACATGTCGAGCGCCCATCCACGCTTCCTGGCGGCGCAGGCCGATCCAGCTGATCCCTCGGTGGCCTGGTTTCGCTTTCGCGAGCACCCCCACGACTACGACTGTTTTTTTGATGTGCCCGGCCAGCCAGAGCTGCAAACCGATCACCCTGAAGTGCGTGCCTACTTCCTGGAGCACGCTCGCTTCTGGCTGGAGCGGGGCTGCGATGGCTTTCGGCTGGATTATGCCGCCAACGTGAGCCACGCCTTCTGGTCGCTCTTTCGTGAGGGAACGCGGCGCACTCGGGGGGAGGCGGTGACGCTGGGGGAGATCACCCAGCCCCCCGATGTGATGCGTTCCTACATCGGCCGGATGGATGGCTGCTTGGATTTTCGGATGTTGGAGCTGCTGCGCAGTTTTTTTGCCCATCGCAGCCTGGGCGCCAGCGCCTTCGCCCACAGCGTCGACCAACACCTGGCCTATTTCGGGGCCGATCTGGTGTTGCCGAGCTTTCTCGACAACCACGACATGAACCGTTTTCTCTGGCTCGTGGGGGGAGACAAGCGACGTCTGAAACTGGCGGCGTTCTGCCAATTCAGCCTGCCCCAGCCGCCGATCCTCTATTACGGCACCGAGGTGGGGCTCTCCCAGCGGGCCGGGGTGGGGCGGCTGGAGGAGGCGCGCCTGCCGATGCTCTGGGAAGGGGAGCAAGACCTGGAGCTGCTGGCGTTTTTCCAGGCCCTGATCGCTTTTCGCCATGCCACGCCCGCTTTGCGGCAGGAGCCACGCCACAACTGGTTGCTGTCGGATGGGCAGGGGTTGCTGGGTGTGCGTTGCGGGCCGGTGCTGTTGCTGTTCAACAATGGCGATCATGCCGTTGCGGTGGCGCTGCCCCAGGATTGGGGGCCTGCCGAGGTGGCGCTGCTCACGGCGCCTTTGCAGCAGTTCGATCCGGCTAGCGGCCACCTGCAGCTGGCTCCTTGGGCTGGTGCAGCGCTGCGGATCAGGCCAGGATCACCATCCCCGCTGGCGGCAGATCCACCCGCACGGTCGCCCGGCCATCGGGGTGGTGGCTGATCGGTAGGTGTTCCAACTCAGGCCCGCCCTGGGCGGAGCTGCCATCGGCCGGGGGGACCGTCAGCGCAGTTTCGGCCAGCTGGCCATATCTGGGGATCTGGCGCAGTTGCTCATCGCTCCAATCGGCGCGATAGAGCACCCGCAGCGATCCCTGCCGGTGCACCGTGGCATCCACGGTCACGTCGGCCCCCCTGGCCTCGAGGCCATGGGTGTTCATCGCCACCACCACCTCGATGTAGGGCAGCACGCGCGACCAGGCAAACACCTCGCCGGCTCCCGGCAGGGCGAAAGGTGCACCGCAGATCGAGATCTCCCTGGGGTAGCAGATGCCCAGGCGCAGGGTGCGGCCGATGGGATCCTCGCGGCGGCGCAGGTGAGCGATGGCGGCGATGCGCAGGTAGGTGGGATGGTTGGTGTCGAAAAAGTGGCAGCCGCTGGTGGCAAAGGCCCCGAAGGGTCCGCCAAACATGTCCTCCCGCACGTAGCGATCTTCGCCGAAGCGCTGGGGTTCGATGCTGTAGTCGTGGTAGCCCTCATTGCCGTCGAAGGCCTGCTCGGTGCCGTAGTAGAGGCAGGGGATGCCAGGGGTGAGCAGCTGAATGGCGGTGGCATGGGCCACCTGCCAGTGGTGATGGGGGGTGTTGTTGCCTGCGGCGAAGCGCGCCTTGTGGCTCTTGCACGACATGTCGTGGTCGTCTAGCACCGAGACGTGGATGCGGCCAGTT
>JBJTWN010000014.1:0-2679 GCA_046081785.1 Cyanobium sp. | reverse complement strand
CTCCAGCCCCAGGTTCGCAATCGCTCTCGATTGCTGGTGGAGGGGTCGAGTTGGGCTCGCTCGGAAAGCAGAGCCGATCGAGCTGCGACAGCTTCGCCGGCTGGCGGCTACATCCTCTGCTCGTGCAGCATCTTGCGCGGCTCGTCATGCAACATCTGCTGCGCGTCATTCAGCAGGCGACGCTCGTCGCCTGGATCGCAACGTCATTTCAGTAACTGCCTCATGTTGGGGGAGTGGGAAACGTAGGTCGGCGATGGAGAGCGTCACAGGGCAGCAGATCAGCGAGGCGCGTCTCAAGGCCGATGGTGAAGCGGGCACCCCGCCAGTCCCCACAGATCCACTTCAGACTGACCACATGGTCATCAGCCCGCCCAATGGCATTCGATCGGTGCCTGTGGTTGAAGCCAAAGCCCGCTTCTTTGCTCTGCCGGCGGAGGTGGAGGCGGGCATGGAGGTGCGCATCACCCGCCTGGGCGCACGGTGGCTCGGCTGGTGCCCGAGCCCGTGATCCACGCCGCCAGTCTCTTTGAGCCCTGCTGCCTTCTGGGCCGATCCGTCCCCCGATCTGGTTGTCCCTGACGACTCCCCTCCCCAATCCGCACCGGATCTGGGTTGAGCTGCGGTGGTCTTCCTGCTGGATACCAACGCTCATCATCACCCGCCCGAAACATCTTCCGCCAGAGGCAATTCCCCTCCCGAGGGTCGGGCGAATGATGTTGTTGGGCAATTCCTGCGGTGTCCCCCCCCAACAGCCAGGGCAAAACCAAACAGCCCGAGGGCTCAAGAACCAAGAAGGGAGCCGGGAGGGAGGAGACAGCAGGGGCGAAAGCCGAGGTCGGAGTGCGAGTGCCAGCCCGGGCGGAAGCAGAACCGGAAGGCCGCACGGCAGCTATGGGATTCGTCGATACAGTGGCCGCCGCGCAGCAGCCTGTTGTCAGCCCTTGGAATCGCTTCAGGCGATGGATCGTGGTCTTCCCAGGGGGATCCATCCTGCGGCCCGCCAAGGGGCGAGGGATGCCAAAGATCGCCGCACCATTCGTACAACTGGCCGTGCATCTCCGCCAGACCCCAGCGGTTCACCAAGCCATGGGAGCCGATCGCCAGGGGCCTCTGCCGAGAGGTCTCGTTCTTGCGGCCCGCTCCATATCCGTAAGTGTGGTCGTAGTTCGCCCCCCCGATGGAGCCTTCCGCCAGCTGAGCAGAGGTTGGATCCAGCGGGGCGAGGTGGTGGGGAATTGCTTTCGGGTCCCCATCGCCTCCGACTTCATCGTTGGCATTGAGCTTGAGTGCCCAGGTGTCGATCAGCGCAGGGTAAGGCTCTGGTTGCTCGATCTTTTTGCCAAGGTCATGGCTTGGCTGGTTCAGCTGCCCCTCCTCCACGTCCACCCCAGTCACACCTACGTCTTATGGCTCAATCAGGTGGAGCGCTGGTTCGCAATCAGCACCCAGCGGGCGATCCGGGGACCAGCTTTTCCTGCGTCGTAAAGCTGATCGCCAAAAACAAACATTTACGAAGATTCGCAACAAGACGATGGCTCCTCCAACTTACCACCTCGGCGGATTCAATTCTGGAGAAGCTCCAGCAACCTTACTCACGATTCTATGGGGCAGGACACTAGCAGAAGCGTGGAATGCCCAGCGTGCTCTTCCCTTGGCGTGATTGGCAGCCCAGTAAATAAGACTTCAGCGCCCCAGCGCCCGAAGGTATGTGGCGGGCATGAAGATCTCTTCCTCAGATTGCATGCTTGGGGAATGATTGGGGATGTATGTATAGTTTTCAACGATATTTCCTTCCGTGACTAGTTTCACAACCTCGATTGCCGACTGCCAACATTGTTCGTGCAAACCTGCCAAAAGAGTCCAGCCACCGGTGAAAAACAAGCCATTTTGACCCTGCACTGGTCTACCGGGTTTGTAACACGGCCAATGGTACTGGTACTTCTCGTTATCCGGGTAGGGCCATTGGGTGCCCCACAGCACAGACTGCGCCCACATTGATTGCACGTTCATCACATTGTGAGGAAAGTAAGCGATCGCACGTAGGTATTCACCGGTCTTCGGATCTCTGATGGGCTGGCGCAACACGAATTCATCAGGAATGGCAACCTGGGGATTGATACTGTAGAGGACATAGGGAGTATCAAATTTATTGTAGATAGGGTTGGCAGGATCATTCTGGTGCAGGTTGACGACGTAGTTGATGACATAGGGCTGCAGATCGCTGAAGCCCTCATGAATGAAAATGTTATAGGTACGCCAAAGGCTTTTCGAAACCGGCAGGGCCGGCGTATAGGTATGGGCGATCGTGCAGCTCTGCTTGTAGCTGAACGACGAGAGAACCCTGACCTGATCCTGGGTGATTCCGCTGCGGATGCTGCGAAGCGCCTGGCTTGCATGGCAGGCGAAGATCACGGCGTCGTAGCTGTCGAAGGTATGCTTGCCCCGATCGTCTGACACCTCCACCGTTGGAGAGGTGGATGCCGAACTGAAGACGCGAGCATTAGCTTTGAGCAAGATCTGAACGGGCTGGAGTGGTACTCCCATGCTGGTCTGTGGATGGATCAGCGCATTCACCAATGCGTCAATCCAGCTCACTGTCCCTTGACGCCAGTACTGCCGAAATGGCTCGGGGTCGGGATTGGGCGGCTGGCCCATGCCCTCCTGCAGCACGTAGTACTG
>JBJTWN010000013.1:0-6775 GCA_046081785.1 Cyanobium sp. | reverse complement strand
TTGCCCTGGGGCGCTGGCTGCCAACGGTGAGCGATGTGCTGGAGGCCCGCAGCCTGGAGCGCAGCCAGCGCTGCCTGCCGCTGCTTGAGGCCCTGGCCCAGTGGCCACAGGAGCGGTGGGGTGGTGGGGCGGCGGCGGCTTTGCCTCTGCTGGCCCTGGGGCGGCTGCGCTCAGCCCTGGGCGCCTACGGGGCGGCCGTAGAGGCGCTGGAGGCAGGCCTGAAGCGGACCCAGTCGCTGGCGGAGGGTGCGGGTCTGAGGTCTGGTTTTCTGGTGGCCCTGGCGGGCATTGAGCGGGAGCGGGGCCAGCTGGAGGCGGCGGAGCGGCAGTGCCGCCAGGCGCTGGCGTTGCTGGAGCCCGGCGGTGTGGGCGGGGAGGAAGGGAGCGAAAGCAGGGATCTGGAACGGGCGGAAGCGCTCAATGGGCTGGGGCTGGTGTTGCACGAGCGAGGTGACCCCTCGGCCGAAGAGCTGTTGAGGCAGGCGCTGGAGCTCCGCCGCCAGCGCCTCGGCGACGACCACCCTCTGGTGCAGGTGAGCCGCAACAACCTGGCCCGCAGCCTGGCCGCCCTGGGCCGCCCCGCCGAGGCCAAAGCGCTCTACCAGCAGGCCCTCAGCAGCCTGGGGGAGGAGCCCTGCGAGGTGGCCATGGCGGTGCACAACAACCTGGCCTTCCTGGCCATGGCGGAGGGCCGGGCGGAGGAGGCCTTTGCGGAGCTGGAGGAGGCGGTGCGGCTGGCGGGGCTGGCCATGGGGGAGCGCCATCCCCGCCGCGGCGAGCTGCTCAAAAATCTGGGGATCGTGGCCGAGCAGCTGGGCCACCGCGATGCGGCGGAGCAGCACTACCGCCAAGCCCTGGAGCTGGTGAGCGATGCCTGGGGGCCGGAGGATCCCCGCAGCCAGGAGTGCCGGCTCACCCTGGAGGCGTTTCTGGCGGAGCAGCAGGCGTGAGGGCCAGGCCTCAGACGCCCCCGACGCCGACCATCAACCGCCGCGGGCAGGCGGGAGGCTGGCGGCAAAACACGTCGATGCCCACCGAGGTGCCGCGGGTGGCCAGGAAGGCCTCCAGGGGCTCGGCGCCTCCGGCAAGCCGGGCCATGGCAGCGGTGCTGCAATCCAGGGGCGTGCCGCCCATGCCGCTGAGCAGGGCGTAGGCCCGCTGGGGGCCGGTGCCGATCTGGCTGGAGGCGCTGGAGGAGAAGGCCTGCTCGCCAGCGGAGATGGCGTTGTTGAGGAGCAGGCGCCTCTCGGCTGGTGGCATGGGCATGGCGGCGAGCAGCGTACCGGCGTTGCAGGCGGCACGAAGGGCGGCGGTGGCCGGCTGAGGGGCTGGAGCAGGGCCGGCCGGGGATGCAACCAGGCTCTGGCCGAGCCCATAGGCCACAACAAAAAGCTCCGCCGCCTCGCCGAACACGCCGTGCAGGGCGGCAATCTTGTTGCGCTGTATAAAGATGGCGCCACGGTCAGGGCATGCGAGCAGAAGAGGGCTGGTGACGCCAAAGGGTGCGGAAGGGCAGTCGGAGCGCTTGAGAGCGTCCAGTGAACGGATAGCGGGGAATGGCTGGCGAGCGGTGAGGGGATCCTGTTGCCATACGCGACGGAGGCGAACCTCCGCCTGATGCAAGTCAAGATCGTTGATAGGAGCGGCGGTGCTCGCGTGGGGCAGAGGAAGGACGGCGACAATGGCGAGCACCAGGCCCAAGGAATGAGGGAGTGAGAGGCGGGTCATCGGACGGGATCAGGAAGCCCGCTGTATTGCCAGCCGGCCCAGTAGAAGGGATCGCTCCAGCCATCGACGCGGGGCTGGGCGCGGAACTCCGCCTGAACACGCCGCACCGCCTCCGCCGGGGGGATGCCTTGGCGAAGCTGGGTGTAGAAGCGGGTCATGAAGATTTCGCTGGCGTACTCGGGCACCTTCCAGAGGGAAAGCAGGGTGCCGCGGGCACCGGCCACGGTGAGAGCCCGCTGCAAACCAAAGAGCCCCTCGCCGGTGCGCTCGCTGCCCCTGCCCGATTCACAGGCGGTGAGCACCACCAGGGTGGTGCCTTCCAGCTGCAGGCGAGCGGCCTCCTTAGCGGTGAGGTAGCCGTCGTCGGCGGGCGAGGTTTCTGGGGATGGGAATGGGCCTGATGCTGGCGGGTTGAGTGGCCTGCTGGGAAGACGGGCCTTATTGGCGCCAGCAAGGGCTAGGCCACTGGCGAGGAGGGGATCACCGCTGGCCTGGGAATCGAAGTAGCCATGGCTGGCCACGTGAACGATGCGAGGCCCCCGCGTCCGCTCCAGGAGTGCCACGGTGGCCGTCTTACCCAGATGGGGCGTTGTGCCGAGGGCGGAGGCCACGCTCTGCCCCTCGCTGGCGGCACGAACGAGTGGATCCCAGCCGGTGGTCTGCGGATCCGCGAGCACCAGCGGCGCGCTGGTGGGCGGGGGTGAACTGGCGAGAGTTGGGCTGTGAGGGGCACCAAGTCGCGTCCGCTGCCAATGGTTTGCAGGCTAAGCGAGGACGGCAGAGCCGCACTGTTTCCGGCCAGCAGGGCGAGGGCACTGAAGGGCACTCGGTGCAACTGCCCATCCGGGGAAATTAGCAGCTGGCGCTTGCCTGCCAGAGAGCCGCGAAGGGGGGAGAACAGCTTCTCGGCGACGAGTGCCCAAGCATCCTCAGCGCCAGGCTGCTGAGAGCGTGTGCGATCGAGGGCGGTGGCGACGGCTTGCTCTAACACCTCCGCTTCCCCCAGATCCACCGCCCGGGCGCGGCCACCACGATCAAGCACCAGGGCTATGTAGCGGGGCTTTCCCCAGGCCTCCTTTTCCGGCTTGGCGGCGTTGTAAGGGGAGAAGCGCTGGAACTCCACCAGCACGCCATCGGCAGGCAGTTGCCTTGCCACCTCGGCAATCTCCACCAGGCGTGGCTGTAGGGCTGGCAGCTGTCGGAAGAGCTCCTCCTGCAACTGTTCACCCTCGGCGAGAGCGTTCTTCCGACCCTGAGACGACAGTGTGGGATTGGAAATCTGGGTGTTGAGGAGTGAGAGCTGGCTTGCCAGAGCTTGGGTGGCACCGTTGGACCGGGAGAGGATCGCTTGGCGACGCTCGATGTCCTGCAGGGGGCTGTGGCGGTTGAGACGGGTGAACATAGCCAATGCGGCGCCAGTTTCACTATTTTGAGCCAGGGAGAAAGGTATTTCCCAGCGACGCTCAAGAGTGTCGACCAAATACTGTCGGCGGGCTTCTGGCATCAGGGGAAGTTGCTGCTGCAGAAAGCGGACTTCGCTGGTGATCGCCTCTTGGAGTATCTCGGTGGCGAGGGAGGATTGCCCTTGGCGGAGGGCAATGATGGCCAGGGAGTTGCTGCTCTCCGCATGCCGATCGAGCCAACCGGAAGCTTGTTGTGCCAGGCGACGCGTAATGACGACAGCTTCCTGAGCAGGGGACTGGGCTTGTTGTGTCTGGCCATCATCGGCCAAGAAACGGCCGAGATTCGTCAAGGCGTTGGCAAGTTCAAATTGGCTATACACATCCTCAGTATTTTCTTCACGCAGAAACTGGATCGCGGCTTTGGTGCTGGACAGAGCTAACTTTGTTTCGCCAAGGCTATGGTGCGCTGAACCCTTCAGCATCAGAGCGCTGGCAATAGTGGTTTTTCTGGTGCTAGGGCGCCCAGATCGATTTTGAAAGATCGAAATGGCTTCTTTAGCGGTAACCAAACTCTCTTGATCACGACCTAAGTCGCTGTAGAGACGAGCCAGTGCGACAAGGCTTTGGGTTCTGTGGTCTGTTTCCATGGTTGTCATGCCGGTAGTTTGATTGATGCGCACGGCCTGCACCATAGGGGGTAAAGCATCATCAAACAAGCCAAGATTGGCATATGATTCTGCCAACAATTGCAACATGATTGTGTGAATAGTTTTTAAACTTAAATTTGTTTGGACTTTGCCTTCGAGAATGTTCAAGGCTTGTCGCGAAATGGCCAATGCTTCCTGTCGCCGCCCTAGTGCATTGTAAGGCAGGGTTAAAAAACTAAGATGTACGCTATGCCACACACGGCCGCCAAACACCATGTCTTGTTGCTGACGGCTTCGCTTGACGGCCTCCTCAAAGGCGAGCAGCGATTGCTGCCACTGACCTAGCCATGCATGGACGAGACCCAGATTGCTAATTACTGTTAGAAACGTTGGATCGACAACTGAACTGTTAGCTTGCAGACCCCTGAATAATTCAATAGATTCCTCAGCTGCTCGCAAGGCTTCTCGGTGCAGGCTAAGGTCTTTATAGATATTGAAAAGATTATGTCCCAGGCTGTCGGCCAGAAGTTTTCGTGCCTCGGGAGAAGCCTGGGCGATCTCGCGCAGGATGAAAACAGCTTCCTTAGTTGTGGTTAAGGCTTGTTGGGGCTTATTTGCTTGTGTGTATCGTTCGCCAAGATTCAGCAATGCCTTGGCAAGGAGGAGCCTTTTGCTGGAATTAATGATGACCAGCTTTCGCAGGGCCTGCACAGCTTCTTGGTTGGTCTGCAAGGCGCGTTCCAACTGGTCAACCTTTACATAATACTCCGCCAGATCTTCTAAAGCATCAGCTAGTTCCTCTATATTGCTTGAGTCTTTACTTGCCAGACTGCGATAGATGCGGATGGATTCTAGAGCAGGATCAATGGCCTGTTGGGCTTGGCCCAAACCGCTGCGGATTTTGCTGAGCTGATGAAGTGCCTTTGGCAGTTTACCTGCGGCAACAGTGCTTGTTGCTGCTTGCTGGCGTAAATTCGGTAGATCAGAGCTAATGATGGACAAAGCCTCTTGAAAGTAAGGCTGAAACTGGCGATTGCTGTCTAAACCCAAGCCATAGAGTTTACCAAAAGAAACCAGGAAAAGTACCAGCTCCTCTCGCTCGGAAGAATCAGTTTTGGCTGCTTCACGGAGCAGGGGAAAAAATTCTTCATCAACAGCAAAGGCTTTCTGGGTTTGCCCAATGGCTATGTATAGCTAATGATTATTTTCAATACTACAAGTTTAAATGATTGCCACGTCTTGTCCGCGGGATCGGCCTTGGCGCTCTCGCGTAATATTGGTAAGGCTTCCTGGGCAGCTTGAAGAGATTGAGCAGGTTGCTCAAGCTGACTATAAATAATGCTTAGCTGACTCAGAGTAAGGGCTATGATTTGACGCGAAAGAAGGTCTGAACTCGCATTCTTTCTCGCATCAAGCAGCTCATCTTCAAGAATGGGCAGCACCTCACTCCAGATCGCTTTAATTGAATCTAGTTGGCCAAGTGAAGCATTCACACCTATTAGCTTGATGAGGGTTTTTTTCAGTATGTCTCTGCGAGCATTTCTTGCTTTGGATTGGTCGCGTAATAGTTCCAGGGCTTCCCGGAAGGAGGATTGTGCTTCGCTGAAGCGACCAAGCTCGCTGTAGGTGTCGCCGAGGCTCACCAGGATGTCAGCAACTGCATCCAGTGACATGGGATTGTTCTTGGCGGCCTCACGCAGGATCAGCAAGGTTGCCTGTTGCTCGGCTACCAGGTCCTGTGTCTTGCCAATCTGGACGAGTGCAACGCTGAGCTCCCCGAGTGTTTCCCTGAGCAATTCGAGCTCTCGATTGTCAGCCCTGGATCTCAAGAGTTGACGAAGGGCTGACAGGGCTTCTTGGAAAACCTCTGCGGCTGCCTGGGTCTGCTCCAGCTTCGCGTGGCGCCTGCCGAGATTGTTGAGAGCGATTGTAAGGAAATATCGAGTATCCGGCTCAGGGCTGCTCTCTGACAACTCCCGTAAGAGTTGTGCACCATTGCTTGCCGGAATCAGTGCCTCTTGATATTTTCCTATCTTATCCAAAACATATCCATATCTCACCATCACCCTGGCTCGGAAGACATGCTTTTCAGGAAGATTAACCCGCACCCACGCCATCACCTTCTCATGCATCTTAAGGGCCTCTTCCCCATTACCCTTGTCCGCCTGCTCCCTCATGGCAGCGAACCAGCCCTGCACCTCCGCAGGGATCTCCTTGGCCACAGGCATGCTTGTTTGAGCTAAGTAATGGCCATCTCCAAGGGGTAACGACGCAGTCTCAAGAGCAGCCACACCCACGGGGGTAAACACCCCTGCGTGCCAGGGAAGCAGGAGTAGGGCAATCAGTCCCCGTCGGCTGGAGCGAATCATGGGTCTGTGCAACTCCACCCATTGTGTCGAGATCTCCCGATAAGTGCTGCTGGTTGCGTAACACATGAAAATACATGACCTGGCTGCTCAAACTTCAGACGCCACCCAACGCGCGGGTGTGGCTCTCAGGCCGTAGAGGAAGGCATAGACACACTGGCGACTAACTCATCACCCCGCTGGAGGTTGGTATTGGCGCCAGCGGCAGCTTTCGTAGAGCGGTCGGCCTCACTGGCCTGCAGGCTGGTGGCGACTGCTCAGAGAGCGAAGTTCCGGGGCTGCGCGCGCAACGGCAGTCCCCAAGGCCAATTCAACGGAATGCGGTTCCACTCGGCGATCGCGTGGCTGGCCTCCTGGCGGGGATCCAGCAACACGTTGTGGTCCACCGTGCTGATCACAGAGGGCACGTGCACTCCGCAGTCCTGGCGGCAGCGGGGCGCATGTTCCAACCCGGGCGGCTCACCACTTCAAGGATTGCCAGCGACTGCACCTCAGCCGTGTAGGGGATCGCTGTGCGCTTGTCGTTGAAGCGCCAACCATCACGTTCGACAGAGGAGCTGGCATCGAGGGGATCAAAAGCAGCCAGGGGGCGGCGGCTGGCGCGATACACCCGCATGGCGGCTTCAGAGGG
>JBJTWN010000012.1:0-6732 GCA_046081785.1 Cyanobium sp. | reverse complement strand
GCGATCCCCCATGGTCTCGCCGTGGCGATCGGCATGCTCGCTGCGATTCGGTTCACCGGTCAGCAGGCCACTTCCGCCGCCCTCTGGAGCCACTGCCTGGTCTTGCTCCAGCCCGTGATCGAGCCCGCCCAGCTGCAGGTGTTCGATGCCGATCGCTTCCTGAAGGCCTTCCAGGCCGACAAGAAACATTCCAGCGGCCACTATCACCTGATCGTGCCATCCTCTGCCACAGACGATCGCCTCGGCGTGCAGGAGGTGCGCCTGCCTGCCTGCGAGGCCTCTCTCGCCGCAGTGCTGCAGGCCATGCGTGAGGCGCTGGCAGATCTCACTGAACAGATCGCATCAGTCGCCGAAGCCAGCGCTCCCTCAGGCTCGATTCAGTCTCACCCAGTCCCCTTCGCCGCCGCGGGATGAAGTACTGCGATGCCCTGATCGGCTGGCTCAAGGCCAGCGGCTACAGCCACTGCTATTTCGTGGCGGGGGGCAACATCATGCACCTGCTCAATTCAGCCCGCCAGCAGCTCGTGTGCGTGCCGGTGGTGCATGAGGTGGCCGCCGCGATCGCCACCGAGTATCACAACGCCACCGTCCAGGCCGGCGCCGCCGCACCTGGCATCGGCAAGGCCATGGCGCTGGTCACCGCCGGCCCCGGCCTCACCAACACCCTCACTGGTCTTGCCGGAGCCTGGCTGGAAAGCCGCGAACTGCTGCTGCTCGGCGGCCAGGTGAAGGTCGAGGATCTCGCGCCGCCTGGCCTGCGACAGCTCGGCATTCAGGAGGTCAATGGGGTGGCGATGGCAGCGCCGGTGTGCAAGCGCAGCCTCTGCCTGCGGGAACCGCTGCCGGCAGCCGCTCTGCTAGCGGAGGTGGCTGAAAGCTGGGACGGCCGCCCCGGCCCCGTCTTCCTGGAAATGCCTCTCGATGTCCAGGCGGTGCAGGTTCCCGAGGCCTGGGCCGAAACTCCGAGCGTCCCTCTGCCGGAACTCAGCCCCGCTACGCCGGGTACGGACCCACAGGTGGTGGCGGATCTGGCGCAGCGGATCGGCGCGGCCAGTCGCCCCGTGTTGCTTCTCGGTGGTGGCCTCTCCCATCGCCTGGCCCGTGCCCTGGAACCGCAGCTCGCAGCTCTGGCGCTGCCGATCATGACCACCTGGAACGGCGCGGATCGCTACCCTGCTGATCACTCCAACTACGCAGGCCGGCCCAACACCTGGGGGCAGCGATCCAGCAAGATCATCCTCCAACAGGCTGATCTGGTAGTGGCACTGGGGTCCCGGCTTGGCTTGCAGCAGACGGGGTTCAACTGGCGCCAATTCGTACCCCTGGGTGAAGTGATCCAGGTCGACATCGATCCCGCTGAGCTGGCCAAGCCCAATCCCAACCTCTCAGCCGGCATCCAGGCCGATGCCAATCGCTTACTCGAGCTTCTCCTGGCTCACCACTTGGGAAACCACAACGACTGGCTTTCCTTCTGCCAGGAGGTGCGCTCCCGCCTGCCACTCTGCGAACCCTGCAACACCACCCCAGATGGATATCTCAACCCATACACCATGATTGAGGATCTCGCACGCCTCTGTGAGCCAAAAGATCACATCGTTCCCTGCAGCAGTGGCGGCGCCTTCACCGTGATGATGCAGGCTTTTACGCTGCGCTCAGGTCAAACAATGACTACCGATAAAGGCCTCGCCAGCATGGGCTATGGGCTCTCGGGGGCGATCGGCGTCGCCATCGCTGATCCGGGCCACCGCACCGTTCTGGTGGAAGGCGATGGTGGCTTCACCCAGACCCTCCAGGAACTTGCCACGGTGGCAGTGAATCAACTCAATTTGAAAATGTTCCTGTTTTGCAATGATGGTTATGCCTCCATAAGAATGACACAAAAAAACTATTTTGACGGCGCCTATCTCGGTTGCGACGTCAGCTCCGGTCTTGGCTTTCCCGATTGGCAGGTGCTCGCCGAGGCCTACCGCATTCCTGCTCTTCCGCTTACCGAAAACTGGTTCGCTGACCCTACCTTCCTTGATTTGTGGCAGGGTGATGGTCCTGCGCTCTTCCTTGTGCCCCTACATCCCGAACAAACATACTTTCCAAAGATCAGCAGCCGCATCAGTGCCAGTGGTGGGATGGAGTCGAATCCACTGCATCTGATGACACCCGAACTGAATCAGAAAACCGCCGCCTTCGTGATGCGCTATCTCCCACAGGAACCCGCCTGAATTCATGATAATGTGAGAACATCACTCGGAACTCCCATCTCGCCATGAACAAGTACGAGAAGAAAATGCTTGAGATCCTCCGCCAAGGCAAGGAGGAGTTTGGGGTGCTCGCTACCAAAGCCGAATTCGAAGCCGAAGGCACTCGGACCGATGAGCTTCTGCGTCTTCTCGAAATCGCCAACAAAGCCGACGTGGGTCTGGCCTTGAAAGTCGGAGGCTGCGAAGCGATTCGCGACATGCTCGAGGCCAGACAGTTCGGCGTACGTTTCATCATCGCCCCGATGGTCGAGACCCCCTATGCCCTCTCCAAGTACATTGCGGCCAAGGACAAAGTTTATTCCGCCGAGGAGCAGGAAGATGTGTGCTTTCTGTTTAACCTCGAAACCATCACAGCGTATGAGAATCTCGAAGAGATGCTTGCACTCGCATCGGCGCAGCCCGGCTGCGATGGCGTTGTTTTTGGACGTGTGGATTTCAGTGGATCGATCGGCGCTGGGCGCGAAGGCATCGAATCTGAACAGGTCACAACATGTGTAGAGAAGGCGTCGGCTGCCTGCCGCGATCGTGGCCTCCAGTTTGTGGTTGGGGGCGCTGTCTCCATAGACGCTCTGGCCAATCTCCAGCGTTTCAGAGCAGTGCATCTTGATCGATTTGAAACTCGCAAAGTGGTTTTCAGCGGTGCTGCCCTCGTCTCCCCCAATCTCGCTCAGGCTCTGCGGCAGGCCGTGCACTTCGAGCTTCTCTGGTTGCTCAACAAGCGCGAATATTACGGGCTGATGCATCGCGAAGATCAGAGCCGTATCGAGATGCTGGAGAGCCGCTGGAAGGTACTGGAAAATTCCTGATCACAGCATGCGGTCAGCCACTTTATTCACTCATCCTGAGTAGCTGGCACAATGAAACTTCTGCTCACGGGTGGAACCGGCTTTTTCGGCAAGGCGCTGCTTCGCCACCTCGCCAACGCTGAACCCACCTCCTTCGACGTCAGGCTTGACAACGCGGACCTTCCAGGCGCCTCGATCATGCTGCTTAGTCGCGATCCGGCCCGTTTTCAATCCACTCATCCCGAGTTCAACGAGCTTCCCGGTCTCTGCTTTCATCGAGGCGACATCCAGGATCGTGACTCCCTTCCCTGGGAACACTCTTTCACCCACGTAATGCATGCCGCCACCGATTCCACCTTCGGCCCACAGCTCACCCCCCTGAAGCGCTACCACCAGATCCATCAGGGCACCATCAATATCCTCGATCTGGCGGTCGCCACCGGCGCCCGCCGCTTCCTGCTCACCAGTTCCGGCGGCATCTACGGGCCCCAGCCTCCTGAGCTTGAGGCCTTTCCAGAAGACTGGCCCGGCGCCCCTCCCCTCTCCCAGCCCGCGACGGCCTACAGCCAGGCCAAACGTGCTGCCGAGCATCTCTGTGCCCTCTACCGCGAGGCCCATGGCCTGGAAACCGTGATCGCTCGCTGCTTTGCGTTCGTGGGTCCGGATCTGCCGCTCGATGTGCACTTCGCCATCGGCAACTTCATCCGTGATGCCCTCACTAACGAGGCGATCACCGTGGCCGGCGATGGCACCCCGCTGCGTACCTATCTCGATCAGCGCGATCTGGCCCACTGGCTCTGGACCTTGCTGCTGGAGGGGCGCGATGGCGATACCTACAACGTGGGCTCCGATCAGGTGGTGAGCATTGCCGAGCTGGCCCATCTGGTACGGGACCTGCTGGCTCCGGAGAAACCCGTGCGCATTCTGGGCAGCCCCCAGCCTGCCGCCGCCCGCAATCGCTACGTTCCAGACATCAGCAAGTCGCAACGTCTTCACGGGCTCAAGGTGAGCGTTCCCCTTGGGGAGGCGATACGCGATGCGACTCAGGGGCTGCAAGCATCCTGATTGGATCAGGCTTGATTGATTGTTGCAAATGCACTACGGTGAACGTGAATACTTTGATTCCCTTCATGAACTCATCGTTGGACACCACCTTAGAGCGATCACCGCAATCGTGCCCAGTTTGCCATTCCCGGGAAGCTTCCAGGCATTGGGCAGTAATCGCACCCTTTATTCGCGCCTATGTCCAGCCCGCTCATTCTTGATTGCTGAGTCTTTGCGAATGTCGAAACTGCCGTCATCGTTTTTTTGATTATCGCTACAGCGATGCTGAAATGGATAGCCTCTACGGTAGATACAGAGATGAGGCCTACTATCAAGCACGCCATCGTGTCGAGCCATGGTATGGACAAGCCGCAAACTCCTCCAATCTTGACCCTGTCATCATTGATAAGCGGGTTGCGGGAATAAGGTCATTTATCCTTCCTTTTCTAGGTGCTGGGGATCGCGATCTTGTTGTCGCCGATCTGGGCGGAGATGCTGGCCAGTTCATTCCTCTGGATCTCGCTCAAGAACCTTATGTTGTTGAGGCCAGTCGGCGACAACCAGTTCCAGGTGTCATCCGAGTAAGGGATTTATCTGAGCTTCCAAATGATGTCGGGCTGCTGATTTGCTCTCATGTCCTTGAGCATATGCCTGATCCGCGTTCTTTCTTGGACTTGCAGCTCTCCTCTCCCCGCATCAGACCTGGATGTCTCGTGTATCTGGAAGTGCCGATGGAGCGCTACACTCTTTCGCCGGTGCTGGGCTCTGAGATTTATGCCCTGTATCTCCAATGCATTCTGCGAATGCCTTGGCTCCTGATCTGTGTTGATTTCCTCAGCGTCGTTGCTCGAAGCTTTTGGGGTGTAATTTTCCCCCCGCTCATCCTGAAGATGCACGAACACGTTAATTTCTTTTGCCTTCAGTCTCTGAGGTGCATGAGCGAATCTCTTAATCTGGAGCTGCTGGACATACGCGTTGACTCAGCCTCCAACCTCGCCACTCATCAGGGGGTCATCCGAGCGCTGGCCAGAAAGCGTTGAATGTATTGTCTAGGTTGTTCATCAGATTCACCGTGCGTTAGTGATGGATTAAACGATATCAGGCGCCTTGTGCGACAGGGCCAGAACTGCCTCACCGATGATGGTGAACTCCCGCCGACCGATGACCACACGAGACGATTGCTGACGTAGTCGTCAATCTGAATGCCAAAGAGTGCCGAGGAAATCGCGTCACAGGACTCCAGGATGTCAGCAAGATAGGCTCGGCAATCACGCTCCATAGAGCTGCTGCTTCGTGCGGTTGACATCGTCACGAATGTAACGGTTCTTGAGCGCGCCGACCTTCACCAGATCAACTTCCGTTCCGAGAATATTGCGCCACTCATGAAGCAAGCTGAAGTACGCATTCGGTTTGTCAAGCGGCGGTATGGGTCCGAAGTCAACAAGGAAGTCGACGTCGCTCCGGCCTGGCTTGAAATCTTCACGTAAAGCGGAGCCGAAGATATCGAGCCGAACGACATGATGGATCTTGCACGTTTGTCGTATCGCATCCATCTTGTCTGCTAGCACGCTGACCATGTAGGCACCTCTCCTGACATCCTATACGCTCTAGGGGAGATCGTGCCCATCACCTGATCCAGCGCGGGATTGAGGTTGGTCCTTGCCATCAGCCCTGTTCCTGTTGCAACACCTCGATCACCTGCAGCAGCGTGCGCAGCTGGCGCTGCTTGAACCCCGCGCTGAGGCAATGGCGCAGTTCTTGCAGGCTGAGATCGCACAACAGATCGGACTCCAGCCGGAGGTAGTGCAGCAGCCAGTCGCGCATCGCTGAGCGCGAGAGCGGCGGCAGCTTCCTGCTCAGCACCAGACGGTCGCACAGCGCCTTGGTAGGACTCGCGAGCAGAAATCTCTCGCCACCTGGGCCCTCTCCAAGCTGCTGGCCGATCGCATAAAAGCGCAGGGGAAGATGCCTGTAGGAAAACCGCCCCAGGCTGTTGCTGAAGTTGCGGCTCGGCCTCACTGTCACCGAGGTGACTTCAGCCACTCCTTCGGGAATCAAGCCGTGAAGAGCCAGGCCATAGTCGAGCGACACGTAGGAGGGGCCATAGAGATGGTTGGCCACCAGCGGCAGACACACGGGCGTGGACCGCAGTGGCACTCCCGTGAGGTACAGGCCCCGTCGCAGCGGCTGCAGGGCTCCCTCCCGCAGCCATTCGCTCACTTTGTCGTTGGGACGCCGATAGGGGGCGAGCACCTCATCGAGGGCCTCGCGGGCCAGTGGAACCGCTCCAAACCGGCCCAGCGGATGCACCAATCTGTCTGTTTTCAAGGCGTTAGTCGGAATATCTCCGATCTTAGCTGTGCATCTGGAGTCGCCCCTGCCTACGACGCCCTGCTCGGCTGGTTGCTCATTCCCCACCAGCAGGCCGTGGAGGTCTGGCCCGCCAGCGGCGCAGCGCAGCGGTTGGACACCCCTGACGTGCTTGAAGGTGGCCCCGAGTTCCCATGCTTGCAGCTGCAGCTGGCTGAGATCTGGGCGGGGTGACCTCAGGGATCAGGAAGCTCAGAGCATCCTCTCCGGATGTTCAAACGCACTGCGCATGCGCTCGATCTGGCTGCTGTTGAGGCCACAGGCCTTCGCGACAGCAA
>JBJTWN010000011.1:0-2679 GCA_046081785.1 Cyanobium sp. | reverse complement strand
GGCGAGTGCTGTTTTGTAGTGGTAGATGAAGCCCTGCTCTTTGATCACCACGCCCAGCCTGATGGCCTCTGTGGTCTTGGGGCCGTAATGCAAGAGGGCGGCAGCAAAGCCATGATCAGCCACATACTGCTGCAGCGAGCGAGTGCGCAGCAGTGGTATCAGCCGCAGAGCCTGCAGCAAATTCGATTTTCCAGCGCCATTGGGGCCGATCAGCAGGGTGAGCCTGCCGGGCTCCAGGTCGAGGTCGTTGAGGGAGCAGAAGCCGGCCACGTGGATCTGCTGAACGCCATCAGCATCCGCGTCCTGCGCAACCGGCAGATCATCAGGCAACGTCTGCATGGCTCTCGTCCTCTGCAGCCAGGCTGCCGTCCAACGCCTCCGCCAACACCGCCTCCAGCAACGGCCGACACTGTTGATCGGCCTGGCTGAGCTGCTGCTTGCAAGCTGGTCACAGAGAGGATTCTGGACCAAAGATCATGAGAAATGTGATCCTTTGACCCTCCTAGCGAGATCGAATCATCCACTTCTTGATGTCAACCACAAGGTGATTGAGGGAATCTCTACTTCGGCAAGCTCTATCCATGTCCATGGCGGGGAGTAGTTCAAGACAGATGTCCATGGGATCGGTGAGAACAAGAACGCCAGCTTGCTCAAGAGTTTCGGTGAGCCATTGCTTGTAGAACAGGCGACCCGATCGGGAAGGTGGCTGGGATATGGGCACACTGAATAGGGACTGGAAGGCCTGAGGATCTGCTGTGCACCACACCTCCACATGTGGATCGGGACAGCCGATCAAAACATCGGGATAAAGAGAGGAATCGATCACGTCCTGAATCTCGCGAATCATGGCGCGCCAGCCGATGCTGTTGGCATCAATGAGCACCAGCAGGGCATCACCGCGGGGTTGGTTCCCCGCACGCAAGGCACGCTGCCACGCTCTTAGGGCAGTGATGGCACGGCCGTGGCCGCCCCGTGCGGAATGGGGCCGCACTTCAGGAGTTGAGATTCCTGTGGCTCTGGCCAAGACTTTAATCAGATTACGGAGAAAGGTTTCATGGCCGCTATCTTCACAAAAGATATCGATCACCAGCCGATCAGCCATCGAGCCAGCCTCCTACAGCCATCGCGTGCAGAACAAGAGCGTCGTCACTGCTGGTGAGACCCTCGACGACATCCCTGTCTTCGAAGAGAGGGCCAAGGGAATCGAAGGATTGATAGGTTGATCCAGCGGCGGTTGTGGAGCAGCGAATCAAACGGACCTGGCTGGGCAGCAGCTCTCCTTCACGAATCATGCGCACGATATCGACGACAACCTGGGGGGAATGGGTCGTGACAATCACCTGCTGATTTCGGGAAGCTCGGGCCAAAAGGCGGGTCACCACCTCGATGCGGCGGGGATGAACACCGTTTTCGGGCTCCTCAAAAGCCACCAACCCCTGCTGGAAGGGGTTGGCGGCCATCGCGCAAAGGGCCAGCAAGCGCAGAGTTCCTTCAGACACCACCCGAGAGGGCAACCAGATGCCATCCATCTGGATGCTCAGTTCGAGTTCACCTCGCTTCTCATTGAGCTCAGTCTGCAGGTCGGTGATCGCTGGAATCGCCATGGCGATCACACGCCGGACGGCGGCAAAAGCCTGGGGGTGTTGATGGTTCAGACGATGTAGATAGGGAACTAACCACTCGCCACGGCTGCCGATATCGTTGACATCGCGTGGTGGTTCCGGCTGGCGCATGGCCTGCATCGGATCGAGATAGAGGATGCGCCAGGAGCCGATTTCGTGATGCAGAAGATCAAAGAGAGGATAGCGCTCAGGCCCTGTGAACTGTCGATTTGAGACAACCGTATGGGGCAAGCCAAGGCTCTCTTCATAGGGATGGCTGGGGGAACCATGGCGCCTGATCGCCAACACCTCAGTGGGACTGCCATCCCGATCACGAAGTACCCTTTGCAGGCAGGGATTGCGATGGCGAGGTTTGCGGTTGGCAAACAGATCTTCCAACCTCTCATCCCATACAGAAAGCCGACCGGACTGGGGATCAATCGCAACCTCCACCTGATACGAAAGGATATCCGGGCGTTTTTTGTTGCTACCTGGCGGTAGCTTTATTGCCATTTCCGCCTCAAGTCGCAGACGAGGATGGGCAGCATGCACGAGCTGGGCCAGGCCACCTTCGGGGAGCGTGAAGGCTTCGAGAGGATAGCCACGAATCCCCGATGCAAATGCCTCGCTAAGCGTGCGTTCCTCCACGAGGCGAGAGAGCAGCAGCAGCGCTTCCAGCATGTTGCTCTTGCCAGCGGCATTGGGGCCAAACAACACCACCAGGGGAGCAAAGTCCACCCTGACATCGTGAAGCGACTTGAAGCCCTGGATATGGATGCGTTCAAGCATGAGACAACCTCTCCTCCTCGGTGACCAGTCTGCCGGCCAACGCCTCCGCCAGCACCGTCTCCAGCAACCTGCTGCGTTGTTGATCGGCCTGGCTGAGCTGCTGCTCCAGCTGGTCGCAGAGGGCCATCAGTTCGTCCACCTTGGCGACGATGCGGTGTTGTTCGGCGAGGGGTGGGAGGGGGATGGGAACCGCTCGCAGTTTGGCTTGAGAAATATTCATTTGCATAACAGCCATCCCTGTCTTCGCTTGCTCTACTGCATCGCCAGAGTGACCCGTATTGAGAGCAAG
>JBJTWN010000010.1:0-4058 GCA_046081785.1 Cyanobium sp. | reverse complement strand
CCCTACTGAGGAGAAGTCATTATTGAACCCTCGAAGCTGACTGGCCAAGCCGTTCGTAACCTATTGCATCGAATGCATACAAGCCTGGAGTGCAAAATCAGAGCAGCCATGGCCAGGCAGGCGGGTCCGCCGCCACCCCAGCATTACGATTTGTTTCATGCTCGAGAAGTCCTGATCTGTATTTAGTAATATAACAAAAAGGATATTTTAAACGTGAAACATGATTGCTATATCCCTGCTAGTAATCCATGTTCTTGTTTCTGAGGCCAGCTATTCAGTGAATCGTGCATCACCCCTCCTCTGAAAAATTAAGTGGCGCAATCTGGCAAGTCAATTATCATTAAAAGATAGAAGACTGGGTGCCAACGTACCCCACAACCAACTCTTCCATTTTACAGCTGCCTCTTCACAATAGACCTGCAGCAGCCCATGCTCTTCACTCGCAATGATCTACCAAAGGCACCTGTAAAATGCAGCTAAGAGTCACCATCCTCAACAAGACCTACACACTAAATCCTACTCGCGACTATATTGTAGGCATTGGTGAAGACTGTGATCTCCCGTTGGGTGGAATTGATGATGCACCAACTGATTATGTCAGGCTGACTTTTGATCATGAACAAGCGGCCTGGCTCGCTTTGGAAATCAGTATCAATTGTCAGATGACTGTCAATAACCAAAAAAAGCCTTATTGCCTCATCAAGGCTGAAACCCTGATCAATATCAACAATCAATTTATGATCAAGGTCTGCCCTGAAGGGGGATCGCCATCACTCCCCCCCTCCTCAAACAGCTCAACTTCAAACAAAATGAAACAGCCGTTGGCTGCAAAGGTCCCAGAAGAGCCAGCCCCTTTAGATGTATCAGAACATCAAATCCCAATTATCAATCTGGGTCTCCGTTGGTTTAAAATTAGTGCCCCATCGGATGGAGTAGGGATTTGGCTACATCCGTTTGATTTGTATCAAACCTATTCAGTTGAAAGGGATCATCTGGGCAGAATCTGCAAGAAGCTTTACCACAGAGTACATCAAGCAGTTGCTAACGGTTCACTAAGAGATGCAAAGGTTCGGCTGTTTAACTACCGCAAGGCACGATTTCTCCATGAAGACATACGCAAGTATCTCCTCGTTACTCGCGATACCATTCATGGAAATCGGACGACCATCTTTATGCGTTTTTATGGCTATGGCGACAATCTATACATTGGCTTAGACGTGTTCAGCATTGGTAGAATAAATTGGCTTACCTTTCTTGGCCGAATCTTATTGACTTTTCTTCTTCTCCCTTTCATTTGGGCTATTATTCCAGCATTGTTCATTGGTCTTCTCTGGTGGAAAATCATTTGGCGTATCAACTACGAGAAGAAAATTTGGCTGGCAATGCGCCAAGAGCATCCTGGAAAAATTGGTATCGGACCTTTTGATTTAGATGATATTTTCATGTTCAGCAAAAGCACACTCCATCTGGCCGTAATGACAATTCGAGAAGTCTTCGAAGAAGAGGGCCTGCCGATTGAGAGCTTGGATTACTTTATTCAACAAATAAATACAGGTGATAGCTACACTTTCGACCTGGGAGGAGGGTCTGTCTCTAACAGCACCATTGCCGTTGGCATGAAAAATAGAATAGGAAAAGCAGAATAAGTAAACCAGCGCTTCGGCGTTTTATCTTACTTGCATTCGAGACACTTCCATGACCAAACAATCCATCAAATTTAATTTTAATCTTGGTGGTGGCTCAATTCATAATTCTAATGTTGCATTTGGCATGGACAACACGATTGTTGCCAAGCAAGACGAACCCCGTTCTGAACGAAATCGCCCCCTGAAGCCCGGCCCCTGGCGCATTTTCCTCTCCCACACCTCCGAGCTGCGACTATATCCAAAAGATGGGTCTTATATTGATAAAGCTGAGGAAGGGGTGATTGCCGCAGGGCATGTGCCGATTGACATGAAGCACTTTCCTGCAGTGGATGAGCCCGCTGCAGCCTATGACAGCCGGCGGGTTGAGGAATGCGAAGTTTATGTGGGCATTTACGGCCTCCGTTGGGGCACCCCGGTGTTGGGACAGCCGACCATCTCTTGTACGGAGCAGGAGTTTGATCATGCTACCGCCTATGGGCTCACCCGCCTGATCTTCACCATTGATACCACCTCAACTGAGTTGGGGCTGCCACCGGACGCCTTATTGGATCCAGAACACGGACAGCGTCAGCAGGCCTTTCTACAGCGTGTCCGCAACAGCGGCCTCATTGTCAAGCCCTTCCGCAATCCCGAGGATCTCAAAGCTCTGGTGGAAAGATCTTTGAGGGAGCTGGCGGATTCCCTACGAGCAACGGCTTAAAACGATGGGATTCCCAAGCCCATTGGAGCCTCATGTCCAACCAGCCCTCTACGTTTGATCAACGCTTTGATGACGGCGACTCCATCTTCGACACCCTCGACCTGAGCCAGGCCCGCCGCAAACGCCTGGAGCTCAAGCGCGTCAACGTCGACTTCCCCCTCTGGATGGTGGAACAGCTGGACCGCGAGGCCTCCCGCATGGGCGTCACCCGCCAATCGATCATCAAGATGTGGCTGGCTGAGCGCCTGGATGGTCAGCCCCATCCCGCCGACAGCACCCTTCTCCAAGCCGGCGAGGCCTGACCCCCATGCTCCACAACCTTGGCCGCGTCGTCGCCACCGCTGCCCTCGCCGCCGCCGTTCCCCACCACCAGATCACAACCCTCCACGATCGCCATGCCCGGGGCGATTGGGGGGAGCTGGTGCAGGCCGCCAACGATTGAAGGTGCCCCCAGTGTCAGCAAAGAAGTCCGCTCGGTCTGACCCGTCCACCTGGGGGCCCAACCGACGACCATGAAACCGCCTTATGACGCCGCTCTGCGGGACGCCGTCCGGATCCGGATGAGCCCTCCGAACCGCCGAGCGTGGCCAGATCGCCCGCGACACCGGGATCACGGGTCGTTCACAGAAGCCATTGAACAAAGTGCAGTCAGCGAAGGTGCCAGCCCCGGTTAGCTTGAAGGTTGCCGATCAAGCGGTGGGCATTGACGGCAGCGGCAGAGTTTGGGCCATAGTTGCCAAGAGTTTCGCCGGCTGGCCATTAGGTCTGCTCTGTTCGATCATGCTGATCCTCCAGTGGCAAGACCAGCCCGGTGCCAATCAGTGGCAGACCTTGCGCACCGCCTCTCCCTTGGCCCATCGCCCAGTGGTGATTCACCTGGGCCTCGCCAGCGCCAGCGTGGCGGCTGCCATGGCCCGCCTGGTGGCTGAGCTCCGCAAGCTGCTGGAGCGGATGGGAGCTCCAGCTGCCGGGTTTCCGCGGCCCGAGCCCCTGGACAACGGACCTGGCGACGCGTTTCGGCTGGAGGCGGTCGTTGGGGATGGCGTCACGCCAGTTCCGCCGGAACCACGGCTGGTTGAAGCGGCGACCAGTCGGCTGGACACCGTGTGGGCCTTGCCCCTGTTGCCGGATGAGCCCGCCAATGCACCTTCCGCCACGCTCCCGCCGGACCTGCGCCGTCAAAACACCGCCTTCTGGCACGGCGAGGCCATTGAGACGCTGGCGCTGACGGTGTTGGCACGGGCTGGGGTGACCTCCTTGGATCGGCGGGTGTTCATCAGTTACCGCCGCATCGATAGCGAGCCGATGGCCGGCCAGTTGTTCGATGCCCTTGGCCGGCGCAACTACGGCGTCTATCTCGATACGGTGAGCACCCAGCCGGGCCTTGATTTTCAAAACCAGCTGTTTGAGCACCTGGCGGATAAATCCATGGTGGTGGTGTTGCAATCGGCCCGCTTTCAGCAATCGCGCTGGACCATGGCCGAGGTGGCCTTTGCCCTGCGCCATGACCTCAGCCTGCTGATCCTGCGCTTTCCCGACGCGAAGGAGGCCCTGCCCGGAATTCGGGCCGGGGATCAGTTCCTGCTGGGGGCGGAGGAGTTGGAGCCCGCCGCTGGGCCGCCCTTTGCCCTCACCCCCGCCGCCCTGCGACAGGTGGTGGAGCGAATCCACCTGGTGCATGACCGGGAGTTGGTGGCGCGGCGCGCCACCAA
>JBJTWN010000009.1:0-10943 GCA_046081785.1 Cyanobium sp. | reverse complement strand
GGCGATGGAGGGTCTGCTGGAGCCCGAACTGGCCGAGGAGGCCCTCGGTGAGGCGGAGGTGCGCGCGGTGTTCTCCATCGGCAAGAGCGCTGTGGCCGGCTGTTACATCACCAATGGCAAGGTGCAACGCAACTGCAAAGTGCGCGTGCATCGCGGCAAGGAGGTGGTGTTTGAAGGGGATCTGGATTCCTTGCGACGCAACAAGGAAGACGTGAAGGAGGTGGCCACCGGATTCGAGTGCGGCATTGGCTGTGATCGTTTCTCTTCCTGGCAGGAGGGAGATCGGATCGAGGCTTACCGCCTGGTGACCCAGCGCCGCACCCTCAGCACCTGAACCCGGTGAACCCACGCACGGAGCCCCTGCTCTGGACCCAGCTCCTGGGCCTTGCGGTCCTGCCGCTGGAGGCGCTGCTCATCCTGTTGGTGCTGGCCGGGAGCGACCCCGGCCCGGCACCGCTGGTGGAAGAGGTGCTCTGCTGGAGCCTGGGGGCCCTGGCGCCCGCCCTCCTGCTCTGGCGTGCCCCAGCGGATGTGTGGTCGTTGCTGCTGGTGCAAATTCCAGCCCGGGGACGGCGCGATCTGCAAGAGCGCCTGAGCCGCCTGCAGACCAGCCTGCCCCTGCGGGTGCTCGGCCCGGCTCTGGGATCCCTTGCCCTGCTCCCCCTGCTGATCCGCCTGGATCACCATGCGGCCATCGCGGCTCCCTTGTGGCAGTCCACCCATCTGCCACGGCTCTTGGCCCTGCTGTTGGCCGCCCTGCTGCTCACTCTCATGCTCTGGCAATGGCAGCAGGTGGTGCAATCGCTCTGGCTGCTCAGCCGCTCCGAAAACGTGCTCCGATCCACCCCACCGCTGAGTGCAGACGACCTCAAGGAGAGCCGCCTCAGCCTGGGAATCCCCCTGCTGCTGCCACCCTCCCTGAGCTTCGAGGCCCGCTCTCCGCGACCTGCCCAAAGCGCCTCGTTTTCTGATGGCCCCGGATCAGGAGCCATGCCCGTGCCCAACGAAACCTCAGCCGTCGGCGGGCCGACGCTGCCTGTCGAACCAGAGCAAACCGCTGCAGACGAGCAGGGCGGAGACCTGGATGAGCCAATCACTTGAGGGCACCGGCTCCCCTGCAGCCCCTCGCATCGCCATCGTGGCCAGCCCCACACACGCGGAAGCCAACAGGGCGAACCAAAGGGCCCGACGCAGTCCCCGCCAGGGAGTTCGGGCTTCAGCCAGGAGGCGTTCCTTCAGCTGCGGATCCAAATCTGATCCCACGTCGTCCCCTGCACTGGGGGAATGCTAGTTTCGCCACTGGCGCCGGTGTAGCTCAGCGGTAGAGCAACTGATTCGTAATCAGTAGGTCGCAGGTTCAAATCCAGTCACCGGCTTCTTTGCCATTTCCTCCCACGCCTCTCCCCCCAAGGGAAAAGGCCCCGGGCTCACAAACAACCTGCCGCCTGTAGCTCCTCCTCAAAGCCGAAGGCCAATGGGTCGACAAGACGATCCGGGAAGAGCAGTCCGTCGAGATGGTCGCACTCGTGCTGCACCACGCGGGCGTGGAAGCCTTCCACCACCGCTTCGTGCGCCTGCCCGAAGGGGTCGCGCCAGCGCATGTGCACCGTTTGCCAGCGCGCCACCCGCCCGCGCAACCCCGGCACGCTCAAACATCCCTCCCAGCCCGGCTGCATGGTGGTGCCCACCGCTGTGAGCTGGGGATTGACGAGCACGGTCTCGGGGATCGGCGGGGCTTCGGGGTAGCGAGAGTTGGAGGTGATGCCGTAGAGCACCACACGCCAGGGCACACCAATCTGGGGAGCCGCCAGGCCCGCGCCGGCAAGGGCGGCCATGGTGTCGCGCAGGTCACTGATCAGGGACAAGAGCAGAGCGCTGCCGAATCGCTCCTCGGGCACAGGGGAAGCGACGGCCCTCAGCCGAGGATCTCCCAGTCGCAGCACGGGGCGCACAACCACGCTCAAGAGTCCAGGCAGGTTGGCTCCAGCCTGACAGGGGGAACGGTCGGGCGAGGGGATGGCCGCGAACCCGAAACGCCCCAAAGGCGTGATCGTCATCGGTATTTTTGCTTAGTCGCAGTCGGCTGGCGAAGAATCCGCGAGGGGAAGGCGATACACCTCAGAGGGGGACAGGCCAAACTTCCTTTTGAAATCTTGACTGAACAAACCCGAGTTTCGGTAGCCGCGGGCCAGGGCCACAGCCTGAATGGAAGCAGGTCGATCCGCCGCTTGCAGCTGCTCCATCGCAGCATCGAGACGCTGTTGGCGAATCCATTGCTTGGGAGAGCACTGCAACTTTTGTTGGAAGGCATATTGGAGGGCCCGCCGCGAGTAATGGCTGCGGGCCTCCAGATCACTGAGTCTGAGGGGCTTGTCCAGATTGGCGCGGATGTAGTCGATCAGATCGTCAAATGCGCTCTTCCCCTGCCGGGTGCGCAGTTGCTCTTGATCGGGTGGGATTTCCTCCAGCAGGGCAGGGTTGAGCAGAACCGCCACCTGCCGGTGGAGCATGTCATCGAGAGCCAGCCTGGCAGGAAGCAGGGGATCCACCGCCGCGCAGGCATCGACGTAGTGAAAAAGGGCATGAATCTGCCTCGCTAGCGGGCCTGCGCCCCAGGCCCGAGGCTTGATAGGTGTGCAATAGCCTTCCATTCCCGTCTGAGCCCTGCCGGCCCTTTGCCATGGCGTTGGCGGCGTGCTCAACGTCTTGGGGCCTCAGGGTGAAAATGCCGTTGCTGCATGCCCCATCGACATCCCGATCGCCCGGTGGAAGCAAGAAAAAACCATCCTTGGCACAGGTCATCTCGCCGCGTGCGGTGTTCACGCGGCGCCAGCCAGCAAAGCAGGCTGACAAATAGATATGGGTGCATCCCTCCTTGGAGAATTGCAGATGGGAGGAGCCAAAACCCAAAAAATTGATACCGCCGATGGGCAGAAGGCCTACAAAGTGATGGTGATCACGGCGGGGCACAAGGCTGAGCACATGGTTGACGGAGCCAATGGGGCGCAGTGACGCGCAGATATTTTCAGGATCCGTGAACCATTGATACGACAGGCTGCTCAGCACTTGAGCATAAAGACCTGTGCGCACATGCGAGGGGGGAATATTCGCCACCGTTGGCTTGATCTAACGATGCAAGCAGCCTTGGCGCAGCTGTGAACCCTCACCAAATAGCAGACGGGGAACCATCAAGGGGATATAACGTGGTTGCAAGCATCTATTAAAACAAAACCACCAAAGTTTTGGGAGGACGACCCACACGAAACACCCTAGATTTCGCTTTTCTGAGCATATTGCATGTTTGAAGCCGCCCCCCCCGAGCGCCGATCAGCCCTCCACCACCTCTTGCCCCGGGATCACCAGCGGGCGCCGGTGGGGCAGATTGCCGAAATGCTCCCGTGCCACGGCGAGAAGCTGCCCTTCACTTGGCTCAGCCACCGCCAGGGTTTCCACCCCCACAAGCCGCTCGAGCAGATCTGGACGGTGACGCCTCAGATGGGCCAGCAAGAGTTGGCGCATGTCGCTCTCGCCGGTGCCATGGCCCAGCAGCAACACCGCATCAGCGCTCGCCATGGCTTGCATGATCCGATTGAGGTAGTCGTGGTCGCGAGGGGCTTTCTGACCCGCGATGTCGCGATCATGGCGGTGGCTGAGGTTTTCGCCTGTGCCCCACAGGCCATGGGGCGTGAGCACAGCGTGCTCCACCTACTCCCCCTCCAGCAAAAACGTGTCCGTGCGGTGATGATCCAGGTGAATCACCAGCCTGCGGCTTTGATCACCTCGGGGGCTGGCCATCTCAGCCTCCGGATGCTGAGGAGTCACCCCTGCCTCCTCCAGCAGATGGCGCACACGCATCACGGCGTCGGCATCCAAATTGGGATGGTGCACCCCCTCTCCCACCTCGAGCCAGGTTTCCTGGCCCCCCGGCAGGCGAATCTTGAGGCGGCGTCCGTTGAGGGGGGTGACGTCAGCTCCCAGGGCATGGAAAAGGGCCTCCACCTTGGAGGCGCGCAGGCCGTGCACGAGGGGATGGCTGAAGAGGGCCTCGAGAGTGCGTTGGTGCTGGCGTTTCATCCACAGGTTGCCGCTGTCTCGAACCTATCGAAAGCCAAGGGAGTTGCACGGGACCGTCACAAACAGGCGCTCAGGGCAACTCCACCTTGATCACATCCAGCGGCCCTCGGCCCATGCGCTGGAGCTCGCCGGCTGCTCGCAGGGCCGCCTCATGGGTGCGGAAGTGATGGGCCTGTTCGATCAACTTCACATCCATGAGACTTTGATCGCGCTGATCAATACCAAAAAAGGCGTCCACTCCCAAGCGCTTGATCGCGTAGCGCTCGGGCTGACTACAGGCCAGGGGATTGGCGGAATCGATTCCCGGAGACCAAAACGGCATGCACTCTTGGGCGAGACAATCAGGCTGGCGAAACCAAGTGAAAACTTGGGACCAGCCTTTTGAACTGTAGGGGCATCAGCGCGTGGGTGCTCTGCCGCCATCGTGGGGCAATCCTTGGTGATGCACCTCCGCCCACTGCACCAACTGCTGGGCCTCCCAGAGGGAGTTGGTGTTCAAACAGTGTCGTTGAAGATCGCAGATGCGATAGGAGCCATCGGATTCAGGAGTGATGGTGAACCCTGCTGGTGTCGTGATCGTCTCATCCACAGGCGCGGTGGAGCAACGCCATACCGGACTACACCCCAGCAGCCCCTCCTTCAGGAGCCGTGAAACGACTTGTTGCAGCCCAGTGGTCTCCACAGCGCCGCCTGCCTGGGATGATGAGCCGGAGTTACAACTGCAGGGATGTACACAGACTGGACCGCCGTCCTCCTTCTGTTGCTGACCGCTGCTCCCCTCGCCGCGGTCGTGGGCACGGCAGCCTTTTTCATCTGGCGATCGAAGCGATCGGGGGTGCGCTAACCCCTTGGGGAAGGGACTGGGCCGCATCCATCGGCACCGGGAAAAGCCCCTGACCCAAGCAGTCGAGGCAGGTGCGAAAGCGCCCATCCGCCAAGCGGAGCACGCCACTCCCCCCGCAACGGGGGCAAGCGGTGGTGGCTTTGGAGCTGGTCACAGGAGCTGGAGCGGGCAAGGAGGACATGACCAGGCGGCCAAACGGTGTCGATTTACACACTTTGGCCCCCTGGAACCTTCTCTCGCCTGGACGGAAACCGAAAGCTTTGTAAAGACTCCCCCACCTGATCCAGTCGGGCCGGGCTGGCGGACACCTCCGCCAGCAACTCCTTAGCGCTGAGGCGCTTGCCCTCACTCACCAGACCCACGCTGGCGGCCAGCTTGCCGATCACCGCCGGGGCATCCAGCCCCTGAGCCCTCAGCGCCGCCAACCCCTCAGACCCCACTCTTTTGCTCAGTCGCTTTCCCTCCGCATCGCACAGGAGCGGCACATGGCCGTAGCGCGGCGGCGCAAAGCCAAGGGCCTGGCAAACCGCCACCTGGGCACCGGTGGCAGCCCAGAGGTCGGCTCCACGCACCACATCACTGATGCCAAGGGTGAGCTCGTCAACGGCCGTTGCCAAGTGGTAAGCCACAACGCCATCGGCTCGACGGAGCACCACATCCCCCACCTCCCTCGCCCCATCCAAATGGGCTGGGCCTCCCCAGCGCTCGCTCCAGCCGATGGATCCCTCCTCCATCCGTAAACGCCAACTCGGCCAACGCCCCTGCCGCTCCCCCCAGTGGGGGGATGCCCCCCTGCAGTGGCCGGGATACACCGACAAGCTTCCGTGGGGGGCGGAAACATCCGCCAGAAGCCGCCGGCTGCAGTGGCAGGGATATAGCACCCCGGAACGGCGCAGGGCCGAGAGCACAGACGCGTAGAGGCCTGTGCGCTGGCTTTGGCGGATCACAGGACCATCCCAATGGAGCCCAAGCCACTGCAGATCCTCAAGGATGGAAGCCTCGGCTCCAGGGCGCACCCTGGGTCGGTCTAAATCATCGACCCGAACCAGCCACACCCCTCCAGCCCGGCGAACCTCAAGCCAGCTCAGCAGGGCCGTGCGCAGATTGCCGAGATGGAGTTCGCCGCTGGGGGAGGGGGCAAAGCGTCCGCGAACGCCAAGCTGTCGCAAGCGGACACCCGCGACAAACCGTTCCCGTAGGGCGTCTGGCAGGGTGGCGGCGATCACAGGACAAAAAAGCGGCCCTTCCGGACCGCCCGTTGCAAAAAGCGTGGAGAGAGAAACTTAGCCCTGCACCCGATCCTTGAAGAGCTTGCCGGCGGTGAATGCAGGAACGCGCTTGGCAGGAATCTTGATTTTTTCGCCAGTTTTCGGGTTGAGACCCTGACGCTCCGAGCGCTCCCGGGGTTCGAAAGAGCCAAAACCAAGGATGGAGACCTTCTTGCCCTCCACGACGGAATCGATGATCGTTTCAATGGCGGCATCCACGACCAGGGAGACGTCGGTCTTGGTGAGCTCGGTGCGAGCAGCAACGAGGTTGACGAGATCAGCTTTGTTCATGGGGTTGAAGGGGAGCCTCCGATTGGCGGTCTGGGGGAAAGTTGAAGAGGAGGCGAATCGGACATCCGACCGCCACTGAAATCACGCCGCCCAATGGTATGGGGATTCCTGCAGGGCGGCAACAACAAAAGCCAAGGAACAGCAAGGTTTTTGGCGTTTGATCAAATCCGCGAAACATTGCCAACCCTTAAACCTATCGCCCAGCCCCCCTCATGAGCTTGCGTGCGACGGCTCAGCCGCCCCCCATTCGGCCAGCACTGCGGCGCCATCCTCCACCAAGGCAGCCCCACCCAAAGCCCCCAGTGCCGCCCCGCTGGCGATCCAGCTGGGGGATCCGAAAGGCAGCCACCGCGTCAGTTGGGTCAGGCTGCGCCGCTGCCTGGGTCCATGGAAGCCCCGGGGGGAGGGCAAGGGCGCCAGTCGCTGGGGAGCCACTGGCACCAGCAGGCGCCCGCAGAACAGCCCATCAACCGCACCAACCACCCCCCCACAGGCATGGAGCACCGCCGCTCCAGGGCTGGGCCCCGGGGTCCACAGCAAACGAAGCCCCTCCACCAGCTGGTGCTCCGCTCCGAAGGGGATCAGTCCCTCCATGCCCGGCAACAGATAGGCCTCCTGCTCTTGCACTAGCACCTGCCAGCCCAGGAGCTCTTGCACCCGCCGGCAGCCTCCATGGCCATCGCGCCCCAGCAAAACGATCCAGCCGGAGCTGCGGTCAGCCCGGGCCCGCAGAAAATCGCGGCTGGCTTCGGTATCGGGAGGGCAATCGATCAACACCTCGCCTGCGCTGGTCTCCAGCAACCAAGCGCTGCCTCCATGGGACCGGGGATTCGGAGGGAACAGCCACAACCCAGGCCCCACCAACTGAGGAGGCCGACCCGAGCGCCCCGAGGATGCGGTCAACGCCGTTTCAGCCATGGCCCGCACCGACAGGGGACGGTGATGACCCTAATTTGGCTCCATTCGCGTCTCTCTCGACGGTGATCAGGATTGGACAGCCCTGGCCGTTGGGATCTTCGGCGACCCAGCGGGGGGTGAATTTCTCAGTGGTGGCTCCCCTGGCCACCCGGGTGGAGCTGCTGCTCTTCGCCGACACCGAGGCGGAGGAGCCCACCGCTGTCATCGCTCTCGATGGCCGCCACCGCTCTGGTGATCACTGGCATGTGGAAGTGGAGGGGGTTGGCATTGGCTGCTGTTACGGATACAGGGTGTTTGGGCCCCTGGAGCCTGGCAACCACGGCTTCAATCCCTCCAAAGTGCTGCTCGATCCCTGCGCCAGGGCGATCGGCGGCTGGCAGGGTTATCAAAGGGGTGCGGCAGTGGGCGCCATCCCCAACACCGGCTGTTGCCTGAAAGGGGTGGTGACGGAGCGGGATCGCTTCAACTTCAACGAAGCACCACGCCCTCGCCACAGCTGGCAAAAAAGCGTGATCTATGAGCTGCATGTGGGGGGCTTCACCCAGGGGGTTGGTTGCCCCGTGCCTTCGCAGCGACAGGGCACCCTGCTGGGGGTGATCGACACGTTGCCCTATCTGCAGGAGATGGGCATCACCGCGATCGAGCTTCTGCCGGTGATGGCGTTCGACCCCGAGGATGCCCCGGCGGGTCGTTACAACCATTGGGGCTACAGCCCCCTGAGCTGGATGGCCCCCCACCCGGGCTACTTGGTGAGTGGCAACCCGCTGGACGCACGCAACGAGGTGCGCACTTTGGTCACCGCCTGCCACAAGGCAGGGCTGGAGGTGCTGCTGGATGTGGTCTACAACCACACCACCGAGGGCAACCAAGCGGGGCCCACCCTGAGCTGGCGGGGCTTCTCCGACACCACGTATTACCACCAAAACAGCCGCGGCGACTATCTGGATGTCAGCGGCTGCGGCAACAGCATTGCGGCCAACCAGCCCCTCACCCGACGGCTGATCCTGGAATCCCTCTGCTGTTGGGCCAATGAGCTGGGGATTGACGGCTTCCGCTTCGACCTGGGGATTGCCCTCAGCCGGGGGCAGGAGCTGATGCCATTGGAGCAGCCGCCGCTGTTTGAGGCCATGGAAGCCCTACCAGAGCTGAGCGACTTGAAGTTGGTGAGCGAACCCTGGGACTGCGGCGGCCTCTACCGCATGGCCGACTTTCCGGCCCGTCGGGTGGCCACCTGGAACGGCCGCTTCCGAGATGACATGCGCCGGTTCTGGAAGGGCGATGAAAAATGCTGCTGGCCAGTGAGTCAGCGCCTGGGAGGCAACCCCGATCTCTATGGGGGCCAGCCTGCCCCGCTGGGGCGCAGCATCACCTTCCTCACGGCCCACGACGGCTTCACCTTGGCGGATCTGGTGAGTTTCAACCGCAAGCACAACCTGGCCAATGGCGAAAACGACCGCGATGGCGACAACCACAACAACAGTTGGAACCATGGCGTGGAAGGCCCCAGCAGTGACAGGGCGGTCACGGCCTTGCGGGATCGCCAGATGCGCAATCTGCTCACCAGCTTGATGCTCTCCCCCGGAGTGCCGATGCTATCGATGGGCGATGAGGTGAGGCGCAGCCAAGGGGGCAACAACAACGCCTGGTGCCAAAACAACATCCTGGGCTGGATGCACTGGCAGCCGGATGCGGGCGATCTTGCCCTGCGGCGGTTTCTGTCGCGCCTGATTGTTCTTCGCCAACGGCTGGCGTTCCTGCTCAACCCGGAATTTCCCATCAGCGAAGCGCCCCCGCGGCGTCAGGGCGATGGCCACGCCCTCTGGAGGGAATGGCATGGGGTGGAGCTTCACAAACCCGACTGGGCAAGCTGGTCGCACAGCCTGGCCTGGAGCCTGCATGACGCCCGCGAGGGGCCACTTTTGTGGTGCGGCTTCAATGCGTATTACAAAGCCATGCACTTCGATCTGCCCCCCACCAAGGCAGGCTGGATGCGCGTCATCGATACTGCCTTGCCGCCAGATGACGATCTTCCTGAGCAGGCCGAGCGCTGGACCCCACCCGGAGCCCCCCTGGAGAGTCGCAGTTTGATGCTGATGCTGCACCCATCTCTGGTTACTTAGAACATTCCCACACACGCATTTTCTTCAGTCGCCCGCGGCCACTTTTTGCCAAACAACTCGGTCTCGTTCAGCGCGATTCAGCGAGCTCGCCATTGTGATAGGCGTCGCAGAAATCCCGCCAATCCTGCTTGACCTGTTTCGCATAATTTTTGGCATAGTCGAGCATCGGAATGCGCCACCCTTTGGAGTGGCCAAAGGCGATCCATTCATCCAAGATCGCCGATCCTTTCCAACCTGAGCCACGCAAGTGGCTCCAGGCCACAAGGCATCCCATGGCCGCCAACACGGTTTGCAGGTGGGAGAACTTGCCATCCCACTCTTGCAGAACCAGGTTGTCGGAAGTGGGCATCAATTCGCGCAACACATACGATCTGCCATCAAACTCCACAGCGGCAGCGAAGGCGGGGGGGATGGCCTGGCCTCTGCTTTGCACAGCCACCACTCGCTCCGCCTCACTTCGCCAATCGGGTTGAGCAAGGGGCAGATAGGGCTTCAGGCTCGACCCGATTTGCACCTTCAAATCCAAAAGGAAGTGCCCCTCGGTACCACCTCTGCCGTCCACCAGAATCGAATAGCGCTCCAGTCCCAAACTGCCCACCCCGGCAATACGGCGGGCGATGTCGTGCACCCTGAAAAAATCCGCCTGGTCGTGCACCTGCTTCACCTGAGCCAAGATCGATCGAACCTTGGCTTGGCTTTCCCCATCGGCAGCAAGGGTGTGCTCACCATCAATCAGCAACTGCTCGCCACCCGCCTGGGTTCGTTTTTCGATGTAGGTCCGGCGGGAGCGTTTTTTCAGGCTTTTCAAGAGGTCGTGGATCATGCCTTGAGCGGTGTCGCGTTCCAGCCAAAGCGCCTTGCCCTCTCTCAATTCCGCCGTGTAGGCATCCAGAAAAACCTGGCTGAGGACCGTGGCCTGATCTTGATCCAATTTCAATCCTTTGCGCGCTGTCCAGAGGCTGGCCAGGATGCGGGTCAAATCCCAGCTGGCAGGAGCCTTGGCCGCTTCATCAAAATCATTGATGTCGAAGTAGGCCAGCCTGTTGTTGCCTTTGTAGCTGCCAAAGTTTTCGACGTGCAAATCGCCGCAGATCCAAGCCGCGGGGGTGGCATCCAGTGGCGAATCCTTGGGCCAATCCTCATAGAAGAGATGGCAGGATCCCCTAAAAAAAGCAAAGGGATCCTTGGCCATGGCCGCATACTTCAGAGCCAGGCGCTCTGGATCGCGACCCTGATTAAACGCCTGCAGACGTTCGGGGATGGTGGCCATGGCTTGTCGGGCAGAAGCGAGCTACAGAATTAGTCATAGCCATCTGACGGGGAACTGATCACAGCAGGGTCCTGCATGAAGCAAATACGTTAGATCTTCCACGCAAAACGTCTCTTGATTACCCAGCTAGCTCCGCACACGGCAGCTTGACCACATAG
>JBJTWN010000008.1:0-2812 GCA_046081785.1 Cyanobium sp. | reverse complement strand
TTACAAATCAGCGCATGGCGCCGTCCAGGCCTGATTCAAGGAATTCCTGTATGTTTGATCTTTTCTACTAAGCAGGCTCACAATTTGCGCGGAGTAGATCGCCAATAAGAAAAATTTAAGACCACTAATCCTACAGTAAGCATTCTTGCCCTGGCTTCACGATCCTTCGAACGCTATATGGCTGGTTTCTGTGAACCGCCAAATGACTCCTTCGGCATTCCGTGAACCACCTTCCTTATGTTTACTCAACCATAGCAATCGCAAAGCCTTCTGAGCAAAGGAGTTCAACCGGAACAGTGGATATCGGACCCGTTATCCACCTGTACAGCCTGCTACCGGTGATCAGCCCGCTGATCTTTGGCACCCACTCCTCCGCCTCTAAGTACTCCCTGAGTACCCCACCCCATAGCCCACGAAAGCAGCGGGAGAAAGAACCCAGCCCCAAGGAGCTGTCATGGACGGCACCCGTTTCCACGCCCCCGCCAGCTGCCTGGGCCAGACCTGCCTGAGCTGGCAGAGCAATAGTGAGCTGAGCCCTGACGATCGCAGCTGGTGCTGGTGCGGTGGCTCCAGGTGGATGGCTGCGCGGGTGCGCCTTGGATGTTTTGAAATCGTTGACGGGCGATTACTCATCCATCCATTCAGGTGGATCTGAAGGATCAAAGATGACATTTGGCCCTTGTGGTGCCTCCTCAAGCCGACCACGAAGAGGAGGAATTCCAATGCCTGGAAAATAAACCTCGATATCATAATACGGATGCCCTGGCATTGATTGTTTCGCTTTGGAAAGAGGATCAATTGTGTTCACGTACCAGACTCTTTCCGAATATTGAGCGTTGACAAGAACAATGGCAGGTTTACGAGCAGGCTCTCCTCCTCCTAAGGTTCCACACTGATGATGATGCATCAGAGCATCAAGAGAAGCAACAAGATCAAGCCTCTCGCGTGGAGACATATATTGCCGTTGAGCGATGCAAGCAATGCGCTGAGCCAATCTGCAAAACTCAACTTGATCATCTGCAGTTAAATCTCTACATGTATTCCCATGTTCATCGAACAAATCAGTCATGTCTCCATTTGGTTGGAGCTTAAAACGACGATGAACAAGGCAATGCCGAGCTTCGACAGTGTTTCGGTAAAGCGATGAAATGCGTTTCCAGAGCTCTGGGTCAGTTGTGAGTGGAGGCAATCCTTTTGCATTTGGAGCGCATTCGGCCTTGGCGTTAATAGGTGGTCGCTTTCTCGTCAGTAGATTTCTCAAGCCATATTCAACCACCAAGTCTAAAATCTTCCAGGCACTTGCAAAAAACAAAGGGCGCAGCACTTGTTCAAACTCGCGGGGCAGACCAACGCCAAGGTGAACGCCAGGGATGGTTAAGAGTCCATTGGCTTTTTGTCTTATGTCAAGACTTGCCCCCCTTGACTGCATATCAACCAATGGAAAGATTGATGCAAGAACAAGTTTCTCATACGTGATCGAGTCCTGCAGATCACAAAGGGTATGAATCACGGGGCGAATCCAATTAATATTATGTTTGCACCATCTCCACTCACCGGCAATCCCCACCCCACAGCCCACGAAACCAGCGGGAGACTGAACCCAGCCCCAAGGAGCTGTCATGGACGGCACCCGTTTCAAAGCCCCCGCCAGCTGCCTGGGCCAGACCTGCCTGAGCTGGCAGAGCGATGGTGAGCTGAGCCCCGAGGATCGCCAGTTGGTGTTGGAGCGGTTGCTTCTGGTGGATGGGTGCGCGGTTGGGACGAGGGAGTGTTGGTTGATCAGTGAGGGGTGGCCAAGCGAGCGCTCGATCCCCATAGCCAGCTGATCATCCCCCCGGAACCCTCTGTCTCCCCCCAGGGCTGGCAGAACCAGGCTGCAATCTGTTGCACCCCCTGGCTCCTGAGTTCCGCCCTGGCTTGTCTGCCCCCAGCGCACCGATGGCTCAACGCTCCATGCCCCAGCCCCTCCCCACGGACGCTTGCGACTACGTGCTCCTCCACCGGGATACGGGCTCCGCGCTTTACACCACTCGCGCCACGGAGGCGGAGATCCACCGGGCGAACCAGAAGCTCAAGCAGGCCGGCCAGCGCTCCCGCTACGTGGCCCCCAGGCACCTGGGGCACCAGGCGCGGAGGCAGGGCTGAAAGGGCTGCTCAGTTGCGGCTACTAAGGCGATCCACGGTTGGGTGGCAAGAGTTCACTCTGTGATCCAAATCACAAGCATGATCTCGATAAATGATTACAGTTTGGAAACTGCATATAAAAACTCATGCTTTCTGTTCCGCTTTGGAAGGCCTTTCGAGCTATTGGCATGGGTATCACCACCACAGCAGCAGTAATGGCTCCACAGGAGGTGGTAGCCGTAGATTTTCGCTTCTTTATGGATAACATTGGAATGAGCACGATCCAATGGAACCAGGATGGCAACAGGCGCTTCTCGCTGGCAGCGATGACGGAACGGATCGCCACTGCGGTGTGTTGCTGCATGCCCTGCACCGAGCGGGATCTCAGGGTCGCGGAGGCTTATGGGTAATCAAGAAACCTCTTGACAACAAGACGCAAGTCAATTAGCAATAATGAAGATTATCTATCAGTGCACCCGGCGCAATGTCAACACCTTTACCTACCTCTCGCTCCGAATTCATTTATGCCAAAACAGCGGCAAAGCCTTTGCCCCACAGGCGCAGCCGTCGCCCTAAAGCACGGGAGCTGTTCTGCCCAGCCCATCCGGAGCAGCGGATCAGTGGTAACGGACGTAAATATTTTGTGCATCTGTTGCGACCAGAGGAGCTGCGTGCGCGGGGAATGAGC
>JBJTWN010000007.1:0-3449 GCA_046081785.1 Cyanobium sp. | reverse complement strand
CTGCGAGCGGCAGGGCCTCGATTCACCCTGCCCATAATCCGCAAGCTCACGCAGAGCCTCGGCATCCCCGCGGATAGTCTCATTCAGCCCTCCGTGGGCGATCGAAACGCCTCGAACCCTGCAACGGAAGGCGACGCCTTCAGCCATCGCCCACTGATCCGTGCTGGGCAATGAAGCAGTGAGCATCACGCTGAGCGAGGATGCCGATGACTTCGACGATGCTGATCTGAGGCAGGCGGAAGAAAGCCTGGATTTCGAAGAGTTTGTCATCAGCCTGAGAAAGAGTTGCAAGAACTGAGGCGCTTGCGGAGAAAGCTGGCAAGTTGCGACGAAGAGCCTTGAACACAGCTAGAAGAAGTTACCCAGGAAATTGGTGGCAAAGTTTCTGGTTGATCTGCAGATATTGGCGAGAGCAGCAAAGGCTGTTGCCATGAGGATGGCTTGTGCAGTGTTGCGCATGGCTTCCTTAAAGAACAGCTGAACGCCTTCTCTAGTCTGGGTTTCAATGTTTGTGGTCCCAGCATTTACCTGAGCCTGGATGTTGGTTATGGCACGCTCCTTGATCACAGCGAAGGGAGCATCGAATTTGGCAGGCAGGGTAGGAGCATTGGGAAGAGAGGCTACAAATCCACGCAGCTCTGTCTCGGAATTGGTTGCCTGTATTCCCTTGATGATTCCCTTGAGATTACTCACCGCCGAATTGATTTGTATGGTTTGATTATTAAGCGCTTGTTTACCAAACCAGAATTGGCAGGGCACGGTGAGCAACACAACAACGCAGGCCAGGGAAGCCAGGCGAGAGGCATGAGTGCTGAGCATGGATAGATAGGTGCCATTGGCCCGAAAGAGGTTGGGCAGACACGCCATCACGAGCCCAAGCAGGATGAAAGGACTGGAAGAGAGAACCGCACTGATCAGATCGAGATACCAATCGGCATTGCCAATCCTCAAGGGGAGAGCTCGAAAGATAATGACGTTGAGATTTGAGGCAGTAAGCAACCAACCCACCACTGAGATTGAGAGCAGAGTGTTGTTCTTAACCCTGTCCCTGCGCGACTCCTCTGATTCCATCTCATCCATGAAGGAGTCGTCCACTAGAGGCATTGTCATGTGAAAGGAAATCTGCGGGCTGAATCGATGCTGTTGATGCTGCCGAAAGGGCAGGTCGTGAATACTAAAAAAATGGCCTCCGTATGGAGGCCATTATCATAAAAAGCCTTGAGTTCAATCGATCAAGAAGCGGCTTGAATACGACGACGAGCTTTGCGTGAGAAACCAAAAGCAGCCCCAGCACCAAGGAGAGGGAGAGGTCCAGGGGTCGTTGCAGTACCGGGAGGGGTGGACGAAGTAGCAGCACCAACTGAGTTGAGGAAGAAACCTGCGTTACTAGGTGAGGCTGAAAATGATTGGGTAAATGTCTGTGATGTCAAGTTGGCACCGAAGTTCTGCGTAGTGCCTTGCCCACCACTTGCTGTAGAGGGAGTAGCCAGCCCCGGTGAGGAGAGAGAGGTGCTAAAACTTCCATTGTTGCCAGTAATATTAGCTTGGGTACTATCAAAAGTTCGGCCATTCAGCAGAGATACTGTATAAGTGAAAGAGCCGGATGTTGCGACAGTACGCGCAAGATTAAAATTAAGCTGGACTTGGTAGGCAGCATTCGAAGGGGAGGTAATAGTGAAATTATCTAAAACTGCTTCAGTAAAGCCAGTGAAAGAAAAATTGGAGAAAACGTAGTCGTTGATGGTTTGGTTGCAAGAAGCAAGATTGCTCAGTAAGCAAGGTGCTGCTTGGGCATTGCCGGAAGCAAGACCGATAGAACCAATAGCGGCAATTCCGACTCCGTTGAGCAGGAGTCGCTTGGTGTTGAATCTCATGGTGAACGGAGAGAGAGATCAAGGCCTTTCCTGCTCGGAGGAAAGCTCTGCTAATCATAGCACGCTGTCGCAGCGGAAAGCTGCAACTCGCACCATTACCAGCATTCGCAGACCATCTCATGCCAGGCCCATTCATCTCATGGCAAGACCGGTAAGACGAGGGCGCAAGCAGGTGGACGGGCTATTGCGCCAGTAAGCTGGCGTAGGCAGCCAAGCAGGCATGAGCGCTGGTCTTCCCACAAGGCATGTGATGACGCATGGGGAGCCAGCGGAGGTGATCGCATCAGATCGCCCTCAAGCCGGTTTTCGGCACGCTGTACTCCCCAGCCAGCCTGTGCAGCTTGTCTTTGGTGGGTGCTTGAGGGGCTCGGCGCACCCACCAGCTGGTGCATCAGGGCGGGCCGGTAAGGACTGGAGCGGCCGATCGCGGCGAAGGCCAGGGCACTGAGCAGCGCCACCACCCCATCCTTCACCAGGGCGATCAGGCTGTCGCGGCGGATGGTGTCGATCACCTCCTTCAGCTGCCCTTTCTGCTGGCGCACCTGGGGTTCGATCTGGCTGATCAGCCTTTCGCGCACCTTGGGCACCGGCTCATCAAAGCGGCCGCTGATGTTGGGCGGGGCGCCGGGGATGCGGCGGATCGCCTCCAGCAGCTGATCGGCATCGCTGGCCGCATCGATCGCCCGCAGGGCATTTTCCGCAGGCAGCAGGCGCTCTTTCTGTGCCTCGATCGCCCGATCGATCAGCTTCAGGCCCGCCCAGCTCTGCAGCGGGATCAGCAGCACAAAGCCCACCGCCACCCAGCTCGCCAGGCGCCGCCTATCGGTGACCATTCCCGGCTCCTTGCCGCTGCGCCGCACCTAGGCGGCGAGCAGAAACAGCGCCATCGCCTCCAGCGCGAAGCTCACACCGCCGCGCAGACTGCCGCAGATCCTGTTGATCCAGGCCGGATCCAGCAGCTTCACCGGCAGCGTCGCCGCCACCACCGTCACCACATAGGTGCCCAGCAGGGCAATGCTGATCCACCTCAGCGGGTCCGCCAGATCCTGCAGGCTTGCGACTGCTGCGGATGCGGCCCGATTCAGTGCTGCGGGAGCCGACGGGCTCTGAGGATGGGTTGCCGCCACCGCGGGCTTCGAACTCTTCGGGACGGGGCATAGCGGGCCGAAGGGTTTACAAACGAAACGACCTTAAGCGCGGGCGGGGTGGGTGTCAGCGTTGGGGCCGGTTGCGGGTGTGATGCCAGCCATCACGCAGATCTCCTGAATCGATCGGCCGTTGAAGCGTGACAACAGGATAGCGGCGATCACCTCATCGATCTCGGCTCCCAGCCCCGTTCCCAGCGTTTCAGCGCGGATCCTCCCGGAGCAGGCCGGCAGCTGTTCCTCCGGTTGCAGCAGCAATCCCAGTGCCTTCTGGATCGGTGGCGCCGCTGGCGGCAACCGCTCTGGCAGCAGTTCGATCCACTGCACCTTCTCTTGCACAAAGCCCTCCACCGGCAGCGGATCGCCGAAATTCAGCTCCCGCGACGGGCAGATCACCAGCACCCGCCAGTGGCGGATCGCTCGGCCCTGG
>JBJTWN010000006.1:0-4824 GCA_046081785.1 Cyanobium sp. | reverse complement strand
TTGCCCTGGGGCGCTGGCTGCCAACGGTGAGCGATGTGCTGGAGGCCCGCAGCCTGGAGCGCAGCCAGCGCTGCCTGCCGCTGCTTGAGGCCCTGGCCCAGTGGCCACAGGAGCGGTGGGGTGGTGGGGCGGCGGCGGCTTGGCCTCTGCTGGCCCTGGGGCGCTTGCGGGCGGGCCTGGGCGCCTACGGTCTGGCCGTGGAGGCGCTGGAGGCAGGCCTGAAGCGGACCCAGTCGCTGGCGGAGGGTCCAGGTCTGAGGTCGGGTTTCCTGGTGGCGCTGGCGGGCATCGCCCGGGAGCGGGGCCAGCTGGAGGCGGCGGAGCGGCAGTGCCGCCAGGCGCTGGCGCTGCTGGAGCCCGGCGGTGTGGGCGGGGAGGAAGGGAGCGAACGCAGGGATCTGGAACGGGCGGAAGCGCTCAATGGGCTGGGGCTGGTGTTGCACGAGCGAGGTGACCCCTCGGCCGAAGGGCAGTTGGGGCAGGCGCTGGAGCTGCGCTGCCAGCGCCTCGGCGACGACCACCCGCTTGTGCAGGTGAGCCGCAACAACCTGGCCCGCAGCCTGGCCGCCCTGGGCCGCTCCGCAGAGGCCAAAGCGCTCTACCAGCGGGCGCTCAGCAGCTTGGGGGAGGAGCCCTGCGAGGTGGCCATGGCGGTGCACAACAACCTGGCCTTCCTGGCCATGGCGGAGGGCCGGGCGGAGGAGGCATTGGCGGAATTGGAGGAAGCGGTGCGGCTGGCGGGGCTGGCCATGGGGGAGCGCCATCCCCGCCGCGGCGAGCTGCTCAAAAATCTGGGGATCGTGGCCGAGCAGCTGGGTCACCGCGAAGAGGCGGAGCAGCACTACCGCCAAGCCCTGGAGCTGGTGAGCGAGGCGTGGGGGCCGGAGGATCCCCGCAGCCAGGAATGCCGGCTCACCCTGGAGGCGTTTCTGGCGGAGCAGCAGGCGTGAGGCCAGGCCTCAGACGCCCCCGACACCGACCATCAACCGCCGCGGGCAGGCGGGAGGCTGGCGGCAAAACACGTCGATGCCCACCGAGGTGCCACGGGTGGCCAGGAAGGCCTCCAGGGGCTGGGCTCCCCCGGCAAGGCGGGCCATGGCGGCGCTGCCGCAATCCAGGGATGTGCCGCCCATGCCGCTGAGGAGGGCGTAGGCCCGTTGGGGGCCGGTGCCAATGTGGCTGGAGACGCTGGAGGGAAAGGCCTGCTCGCCAGCGGAGATGGCGTTGTTGAGGAGCAGGCGCCTCTCGGCTGGTGGCATGGGCATGGCGGCGAGCAGCGTGCCGGCGTTGCAGGCGGCCCGAAGGGCGGCGCTGGCGACCGGCTGAGAGGCTGGAGCAGGGCCGGGCGAGGCGGAAACCAGGCTCTGGCCGAGACCGTAGGCCACAACAAACAGCTCCGCTGCCTCGCCGAACACGCCGTTCAGGGCGGCAAGCTTGCTGCGCTCTACGAAGATCACGCCACGGACGGGGCAGGCGAGCAGCAAAGGGCTAGTGACGCCAAAGGGTGCTGAAGGGCAGTCGGAGTCGCTGTGAGCCTCCACTAGACGGATGGCGGGGAAGGGCTGGCGAGCGGTGAGGGGATCCTGTTGCCACACCTGACCGAGGCGATCGCCTGCCCGGCGCAAGGCAACCTCGTTGGCTGGAGCGGCGGTGCTCGCGAGGGGCAGGGGAAGGGTGGCGGCGATAGCCATCAGCAGGCCCACTGGATGGAGGATTGAGGGGTGGGTCATGGGGTGGGATCAGGAAGGCCGCTGTACTGCCAGCCGGCCCAGTAGAACGGATCGCTCCAGCCATCGATGCGGGGCTGGGCGCGGAACTCCGCCTGCACCCGCCGCACCGCCTCCGCCGGGGGTATGCCTTGGCGGAGTTGGGCATAGAAGCGGTTCATGAAGGTTTCGCTGGCGTGCTCGGGCACCTTCCAGAGGGAAAGAAGGGTGCCGCGGGCGCCTGCCACGGTGAGAGCCCGGCGCAGCCCGAAGAGCCCCTCGCCGGTTCGCTCACTGCCCAGGCCCGATTCACAGGCGGAGAGCACCACCAGGGTGGTGCCTTCTAACTGGAGGCGGGCGGCCTCCTTTGCGGTGAGGTAGCCGTCGTCGGCGGGCAGGGCCTCAGGGGCTGACGAAGCGCCTGTTGCTGACGGCTTGGGTGGCTTGCTGGGCTGGCGGGCCTTGTCGGCGCCAGCGAGGGCCAGGCCACTGGCGAGGAGGGGATCGCCGCTTGCCTGGGGATCGAAGTAGCCATGGCCTGCCACGTGCAGGATGCGAGGACCCCGCGTCCGCTCCAGAAGTCCCACGGTGGCGGCCTTGCCCAGGTAGGGCTGGGTGCCAAGGGTGGAGGCCACGCTCTGCCCCTCGCTCGCCGCCCGCACAAGGGGTGCCCAACCGGTGGTTGCTGGATCGGCAATGACCAGGGGCGCGGTAGACGGTGGGGCCTTGCTGGCGATGGGCACCAGGTCGCGGCCGCTGTCGATGGTTTGCAGGGTGAGTGCATTGGGAAGGGAGGGGCTGTTTCCGGCCAGCAGGGCGAGGGCGCTGAAGGGCACCCGGTGCAGCTGGCCATCGGGGGAAATCAGGAGCTGGCGCTTGCCCCCCAGGGTGCCACGCAAGGGGGAGAACACTTTCTCGGCTACGAGTGCCCAGGCTCGGTCGGCCCCGGGCTGCTGCAGCCTGGTGCGATCAAGGGCGGTGGAGATGGCTTGCTCCAGGACGTCTGCTTCGCCCAGATCCACCGCTCGGGCGCTGCCACGGCGATCGAGCACGAGGGCCAGGTAGCGGGGCTTGCCGAAGGCCTCCTTTTCCGGCTTGGCGGCGTTGAAGGGGGAGAAGCGCTGAAACTCCACAAGCACGCCATCGGCGGGCAGTTGTCGTGCCACATCTGCGATCTCCACCAAACGGGGTTGCAGCGCCGGCAGCTGGCGATGGAGCTCTTCCTGCAGCCGCTCACTCTCGGCCAGGGCGTTCTGGCGCGCCTGGGCCGAGAGGGTGGGATTGGAGATCTGGCCATTAAGGATCGACAGCCGGTTCGCCAGGGTTTGCGTAGCGCCGCTGGAACGGGAGATGAGGGCCTGGCGACGCTCGATGTCCTGCAAGGGGCCGTGGCGGTTGAAGCGGGTGAAGAGGGCCAGGGAGGCTCCTACCTCACTGTGTTGGGCCAGGGAGTAGGGGATTTCCCAGCTGCGACCCAGGGTATCGACTAGGGCCTGGCGGCGGCTTTCTGGCATCAGGGGGAGTTGTTGCTGGAGAAAGCGCACTTCACTGCTGACTGCTTCCCGCAGCAAGTCGACAGCGGCGACAGGTTGGCCTTGGCGGATAAGAACAATGGCGAAAGTGGTGGTGCTTTGCGAATGTTGTTCAAAACTATCAATGTTCGCTTTGGTAAGAGACCGATCGATTTCGACAGCCTCACGGGCATGGGTCATAGCTTGTAAATTTTGACCTGTCCGCATCTGTAATTGGGCTAGATATTTAAGGGCAAGCGCGAGGCTGCTGCGGTCGAAAATGTAATGTTTAGAAGATGTGCGAAGCAGGCCTATAGCTTCTTGTAGATTTTGCTCAGCTCTTTTTAATTGGCCTTGTTCTGCATAGGCTTGTCCGATTAAGATCAATGCACTCGAAACAGTACTACTTGGGCCCGAAATGGCTCTAGAGCTGCGGGAAACCCTTAGGGACTCCTCCGCTGAGGTAAGGGAGTCCGTAGTTTTCCCTAGTTTATTGTAAATATATGCGGCCGCAAGAAGACTGCCTGCCAGCCCCTCCTTGTATTCAGAGCTTGATGCCACTAAGCGCCGAAAGAGTCGAACTGATTCCAATCCTGGAATGAGTGCGTCCTGATGCCTGCCCAAAGTGGATAGCTGGTATCCATGTGTAAACAGGAAAGAACCAAACATAGCCTGCAGTGCGGGATCGGTCGTCGGTAGCGCTCGCCACATGGTCATTGCTTCTTGCGTAGCAAGTAATCCTTCTTGCCGTCTGCCAAGGATGCTGTTCTGAATGCCCAAGACAAATAGAGTTAATGCCAACAGGGCCTGGCTTTCAAGATCTCCCTTTGGAGCTTTTCGAAGTAGCCCCGCAGATTCCTGCATTGGTCCTAACATCTGATCATTAGGTGCAACTATGGGCTGGGAAAGGCCAACAACAAACTGCGCTTTGGCGAGAAGTTTCAAAGTCTTTAGATTTTCTGGGGAACCCTTGCTGACTTCTCGTAGTAGAGTCACCGCTTTCTGACTGGTAGTTAGTGCTTTCTCCCAGTCTTTGAGTCCTAAATAACCAAATCCACGATTGGTGTATGTTTCGGCTAGCGATAGTTGAGCACCTGCTGCTAACTCTTTCAACGAAGGATCTGCTTTTAAGAGCTCTGTAAAAATTGCCGTGGATTCCTCATAGGCCTTGATCGCAAGAGCATGATTACCGTTCTCTTCATATATTCTCCCCAAGGCAAATTGAGCTATTGCTAGTAGCCTACGAAAATCATTGCCTGTCTCGATCTGCTCGCGAAGCAATGGTAGATTTTTCTGAAGTATCTCCTCTGCTTCTTTTGATTGCCCCAAAATCATGTGTAAGTTTCCAATTGCCGATTGCAATAAGACCAAGCGTAGCTTAACCTGTGGATCATCTTTTCTTAGAGCTTCAGCAACTGCTAAGGCTTCCTTGTATTTGGCCAATGCTAATTCATGCTTCCCCAGATCAGAAAAAATACCTGCCAGCAGCATCAGGACATCGCTCAGGAGTTCGCGGCCATCCTTCCTCGTCTTTGACAGCTCACGAAGGAGAGGAATAGCTTCCTGAAAAGAGGATATTGCCAGTTGTTTCTGGTCAAGCTTTGATT
>JBJTWN010000005.1:0-4874 GCA_046081785.1 Cyanobium sp. | reverse complement strand
GTGTCCCGGGCGATCTGGGCCACGCTCTCGCGGTTCGGAGGGCTCATCCGGATCCGGACGGCGTCCCGCAGTGCGGCGTCATAAGGCGGTTGCATGGTCGTCGCTTGGGCCCCCAGGTGGACGGGTCAGACCGAGCGGACTTCTTTGCTGACAGTGGGGGTGGTGAGCTCCAGCTGGTCGGCCACCACCTCCACAAAATCGCCATACCAGGCCTCCGCCTGCGACTGGGTGCCGATCTGGGTGAGATCCACCATCACCGCTCGGAAGCCCTCCGCCAGCAGCTCCTCGGCGGTGCGAATCATCAAGCTCTATTTACCCAGCTGGCGCGGGGTGAGCACATAGGCGAAGCGCATCTCGCGGCACAAGGCCAGCAGCCGCTGATCAGCGGGCCGGCTCAGATAAAAGGCCCCCTCCTGGGCCTGTACGGTGCCGCCAGTGGTGAAGACGTGCTCAGCCATCGAGGTGCTGGCCGAAATAGGTGGCGTAGAGCGGGCAGCGGGGCAGCACGTCGCTGCCCTCCTGGCGCGCCAAACCAGCGGCGATCAGCAGGCGGCAGGTTCGTTCATCGTCGCAACGGTTGCCGCGGATCACCTGGCGCAGGCCGGCCCGCAGGGCCTGGTGGTCGACGATGCGAAACAGGTGATACCGCAGGTGATCCCCAAAGGGCCCATAGTCGCTGGCGGCCTGCTCCAAATCCAACACCTGCTCCACCGGCACCTGGCCGCCCGCCACCAGGTACAGCGCCCGCCGCACCAGATAGGGGTGGCCGTGCAGCAACTCCATCAGCTGGGCCAGCGGGCCCGGGGCCAGGGGAGCGCCGTGGCGCTGGTTGAGGTCGGCCACCTGCTCGGCGGTGAAATCGCGCAAGGGGATCACCTCACCGACGTTGAAGGGCGATTGGTTGAAATTAGCGATCAGGTGATACGGCTCAGTGGCGGTGACCAACGCCAGATCCAACTGCCTCCATGGCCTCAACAATGGCAGGGGTGAGGCGCGGTTGTTGTGCCAACCCCGCAGCATGGCGAAGAAATCGGAGCGAAACTCCGTCTCAAACAAGCGGTCCACCTCATCCATCGCCAGCAGCAGCGGCCGGTTCAACGGCTTGAGCACCTGGTTCTGCACATAGCGCGTGGCCAGCTGGTTGTTGACGCCGCCGGCTGCCCAGGCCTCAGCGGTGCCATCGGGTAGGCCCAGCTGCTCGGTGATCGCCTGGCAGAACTGGGGATAGAAGCGGTCGGCATCGCCGAGCACCTCCTGATCAAATTGCTGAAAATCGACATACACCACCTCGCGGCCCACCTCCAGGGCCCGCTGGATCACCCGCATCAGCAGCGAGCTCTTGCCCACCTGCCGCGGCCCCTTGATCGTGATCGTCACCCCCTGGCGCTCCAGGGCGCGCCGCGCCAAGCCGTCACCCTCGCGCTCGATCTAAAAGCGGGACTCGGCATCCATCGTGCCCTCCCTGCTGCGGCTGGGATCCGCAGTTGTCTTCAACAGCCGTTGCTGGATCTCCACGATGCGTTGTTGCAACGCATTGGCCTCCTCCAGCGCGCCAGCCCGCAGCAACGTGCTCGCCAGGTTGGTCATGGCGGCGAGCGTATCGGGATGCTCCTCCCCAAGCAGCCGCACACGCGCCTCCAGCACCTGTTCCTCCAGGGTCCGGGCGCTGGCGAGGTCACCGGCGCGGCGCAGCGTGCCAGCCAGCTCGTCCATGGCGACAAGGGTGGCGGAAGCCTCCTCCCCCAGCACGCGGCGGCACCCCCCCAGCACCCGTTCCCGCAAGGCCCGCTCGCCGCTGATCTCTCCCTGCGCCCCCAACGTCGCGGCAAGGGCATTCATGGCGGCGAGCGTATCGGGGGCCTGCTCCCCAAGACCAAGGCGGCGCTCCTCCAACACCCGTTCCTGCAACGCCCGCGCGCCAGCCAGCTCCCCTTGTGCCCGCAGGGTTTCCGCCAGATTCGCCATGGCGATGAGCGTATCGGCGTGGTGCTCCCCCAGCACCCGGCGGCTTGTCGCCAACACCCCCTCCTGAAGTTCCCGCGCCCGCGCCAATTCACCGCGCGCCAGCAGGGTTTCCGCCAGGTTGCGCACAGCGCTGAGCGTGGCCGGATTCTCCCCACCCCGCGCCGTCTCCTGCAACGCCACCAGCGCTTCCTGCAGCGCCCTGGCTTCCGGCAAGGCGGAGGTTTCGCGCAATGTGGTGGCCCATGTCTCCAACACCGCGAGGGAATTGGCATCGGGTGTCTCACCAGCGGCGGTGAGCGAAGCGATGGCCTCTGTCCTCAGCCGCTCCGCGGTGCCTTCCAGCTCGGGCTTGCCATGCAAGCGGCCCACCGCCCCCAGAAGCGTGCCCACGGCATGGACCCGCGCGGGCATGCGCAGCTCCGGCAAAGCCGCGGCCAGATCCAGCAGCAGCGCGCACACACGCTCGGTGTCCCCAGCCCGCAGCAGGGTGCTGATCAGGCGGGACCGGATGGCGATGGTTTCTTGATGGAGCGGCCCCCGTTGCTCCTGCGCCAACGCCAAACTCTCCTCCTGCAGGCGGGCGAGCCGCAACCAATCGGCGACAGCCGGCTCCTTGTTCAGCTCCGCCTCCTCCGCGAGCAGGGCGGCCAGCCGCTGGCGGGCCTCCGCCGTCTCGGGCGTTTCCCACGGCGCGGCGGAGGCCTGGATCCAGCGCATCAGGGCTTGATAGCTGCGCACAATGGAAAAACGGTCGGCATCCTGCATGTGCATCGCCGCCACATCCTCGCCATAGGCATAGTCCGGGCTGTGCTGCACCTGCACCTCGTCGCAATAGGCCGACAGATCACAGGCCTCCAAGGCATAGGCCTCCTGAAACAGCCGTTGGAATTGCGGCTGATAGCCCTCCACCCCAAGGCTGCAGTCGCCGTGGCGCCAAAGTTGACGCAGCCTGTCGCGCTCGGCGTCGATGCGGGAGGGCAGGGGGTAGATCAGCAGCGGCCGCACATCCCGCGAACCCTGCCGGTAGGCCACGCTGGCTTGCACAAGAGGCTCAATCCCCTGCAGGCTCTGGCGATTGGCCGTGAACACCACCACGAGCTTGTCGGGCAACAGGGAGGTGCAGATGCCGCTGCTGTCGGTCATCCCCGTGCGGGAATCCACCAGCACCACGTCGTAGGCCTGGGCCAGCTGGCGGGCGAAACAACGAAACAGGCCGGGCGCCTGCCCATAGATCCACGGCCAATCCAAACGGGCCAACCGCGCTGGGTAGCTGGCATCCATGCAACCCGCCGGCATCAAATCCACATTCGGCACACTCGTGGCCTGGCAAAAGTCCTGCCAGGGGATCCGCGCCAGGATGGCTTCCGCCTGCTCCTCCTCCTCGCCACCGCCCGGATCTTCCCTGAGCAGCTCTTGCACACGGGTGAAATAGTCCACAACCCCCTGGCCCATGGCCGTCTCCACCGCCCCATGGGGCGCAAGCAGGTAATAGGGCAGCCCGGGGGCCTCCAGATCCCAATCAATGGCCAACACCCGCTGGGGCCGTTCCCTGTTGGCGCCCAACAAACAGGCCACATTGGCCAGGGCCATCGTGCGCCCCGTTCCACCCTTGTAGGAATAAAACGTGATCACTTCATGCAGCGGCAGGGACGGCCCGGCGGCCCGGAGGTCTCTCATCGGCCCGGAAATGGTGGCGGTGGAGGCGCCTGAATGGCCGCGGCGGCGGCGGAGGCGGAGCGCGACTGCTGGAAGCCAAAGGCCTTGCACTCGCGGAACAACTGCTCCGCCTGCGGCTTCAATTTGTCACAAAGTAGCTTGATGTATTCAGCAATTTCATAGAGCTTTTCACTGGTGGCCTCATCATCGCCGAGATTGACGTCAGGCCGGGTGGCCTGGGCCTTGTAGTCCAGATATTGGCAATCTCGCGTGACTTCATCTGGAAGATCATTGTATCGACCCCGCAAAATTACAGGGATAAAAAGCCTGCAGCCATGGAGATCCTGGCCAAGGATCTGTCGTCGCCGCCGCTCCACATCCAGCATGGCTTGCATTTCTTTTTTGCAATAGTCCGATTCCAAATAGGATGGCCAGTAAACAATCACCATGCAGGCACTGCGACAAATCGCCTCCGCCAGCCGCTCGTCGTACTGATAACCGGGCACCAAACGCCGCTGATCAAAGAACACTTCGTGCTCATGGGTATAGATCTGCACATGATCCGCGATGGCCTTGACCACCTGGTTGATCAATTTCTCCTCCCGACCGCCGGCGGCCGCGGGATGGCGATAACTGATGAAGCAGGCGTGAATCGTCTCTGGCATGGACCAAGGGCTGGGAAGGCATTGCCCCGCGCCAAGCTACCGCAGCTAGGCCCTGAACCCCTAAATCGGCTCGTCCAACGTCATGCAGAGATTGGGCCGCTCCACGCACTGCTCGATCAGGTCGGCCAGCTGGAGGGCGCGGGAGGCCTGCAGACCATCCACCGCGGGCGTTTCCACGCCGCGCACGCACTGCAGGAAGTGCTCCAGCTCCGCGTAAAGCGGCTCGATCGAGGTGGTGCTCACCTCCTCGATGAAGCCATCGTTGCGATAGACCAGCTCGTCATGCGCCGCGCTCACCGTGGTGTGGGGACGGCGGTGAATGCGCAGGTTGTGGTTGAGGAAATCGGTTTCCATCAGGCTGCTGCGGCAATGGGTGTAGAGCCGCCGCACCTTGCGATGGGCCATCTTGCTGGCCGTCAGGCTGGCCACCACCCCATTGGCAAAACCCAGGGTGGCAACCGGCGCCGCGGGCGCGGGGATCGGGATGGCAGCGGCAGCTCCTGATTCGGTGGGCGCCGCGGGCGCTGGGGCCGAATTCGATTGGCCGATGCCGTCGATCGCCAGCGCCAGCTCCTCGCCGGCCAGCGC
>JBJTWN010000004.1:0-3268 GCA_046081785.1 Cyanobium sp. | reverse complement strand
CTGATATGGCTGCAGCAGTGGCGCCAGCTATGCCCCGCCAGGGAGAAGGGCTGAGTGTTCCTGGGCAGGCCGGCCAACCCCTCACCCAACCCTTCCCTGCGGGGGCAGGAGGGACAACTCAATCACTGCTCCCTGCTCGACTGGAAATCCTTCTTAGCGGATCCTCCTCCCGATGCCCCATCCCCATCCATCAGGGCTGCGATGGCTGGCAGTCCTCCGATGGCCACCGCAGTGAAGCTGTGGCGCGACCTTCAACCCGCCAGGATCTGCTGGCACAATTCAGCAAAGCCTTCTTCGATTTGGCGGTCGTAGTCGCGGGGCTGGAGCTGGTCGACAAGATATTCGATCATATCTGATGTGTTGCGAGCGAATTCACCAACCAAACGATATTTATTGTACGCAGTCGTTCCCACACTCTGAAGATTACCGGCAACAAGTGTCGTGAGCTCTGTCTCCTGTTGTTGCCAGTAGATCGCGGGCTTTAATCGCGCTGGAAGCCCACCCGAAAAACCCGAATCAGGCAGGATGATCGGGATGATGCGGCGATGGAAGTCCTCTGCTTTTTTGCGGCAGTTTTGATAGATCATGAACAGCTCATACATGCAGTACTCCGATCGGAGGTATTTGGCGCTGATCACCACAATGATCCGATCAGCAGCGGCCAGGCGATCCATGAAGGCACTGATCAAATTCCCGGGCCTCATCTCATCGCGATCGATGCGGACCGTGATTGCCTCAGGGTGCTCGCGCAGTGCTTTGACAAGCCCATCGACAACCCGTTGGCGTTGCACCCCGTCGGGAGTGCTATCCCCCCAGGCATAGGAAATGAAGACCTCCCGGCCTGATTTGGCGAAGCTGTCCACCGGCGCTGGCACCAGTTCCGGCGCAGGAGCTGCTTCTGCCTCATCGCCTGCGCTGGCGTCCAGGCGCTGGTGTTGGCCCAAGGGCCGCTGTTGGCTGGCCAGGGGTCCGGTGCTGGTGGGCTGGAGATCGGCATAGCCGAACTGGCGGTTGCGCTGGCTCAGTCTTTGCTGAAACCACTCGGCCAAGGTGCCGCAGCGCTCACCCTGGAAGTGGATCGTGAGGCGGCCGGCGCGATCGCTCGTTTTTTTTTGGTCCAGCAGGGCGATGCAACCGTCGCGGGCGTCGTACACCCAAGCCCCATAGCGCCAGTAGACGCCGCTATCGCCGGCATGGTTGCCAAAATCACAGAGCAGCGCCCGCGCCAGGCCGTCGTGCAGGAAGCCATAGCTGTAGGTGAGGGTGAGGGAGGGATCACTGCCTTGCCAGCGGCCCTGCAGCTCCCTCTCCACCTGGGAAGAGGAGCGGGGCGGCAGTAGATCGGGTGCCAGGTAGGAGGCCTCCAGGCCCAGGTCTGCATCCGCCTTGCGGTAGGGGAAGAGGATGCCGCAGGTGCCCATCAGGCTCAAGAACAGATTCTGGGCCTCGGGCTCATAGTCCCGCCAGACCGTGTTGGCAAGCAGGGAGGGTGTGAGACGGCCATCGTTGGCTCTGATCAGCGGGTAGGTGGAGTCGCGCTCGAACACCGCATAGACCGCATCCAGCGCCCAGGATTGATCGAGGATGATGCGGTCTTGGAAGAGTTCCGGGCTGTGAAACACCACGCCCTTGTTGTGCAGGAACTGCAGCAAGGCTTCTGGTGAACTGACGCCACCGGTCTGTTCACAGAGGCTGGTGAACAGCTGTTGGCTGAGCGTGCGGTGTTGGCGCTCTTGGGCAGGCAGCTGTTGATCCTCTTGGCGCCAAGCCTCCAATTGCTGCCACACCTGATGGCGGCCCTTGCCGATGGTGCTGATGCCATCGCGATCGCGGAGGTAGGCATTGGCATCAGCCAGAGCCTCCTGGAGACTGGCGGCGTTGCGGCGGGTGCGTGCGCTGAAGGTCAAGGGACGCAAAAACCCGAAGCTCGCCAGCAACCCCCTCTCCACCGGGGGCATGGCCGCCGCCTGGGCGGGGGTGTCGCACTGGCTCTGCACCACCAACACGGGCGCGTCGGAGCGGCCGAGGGTGCGCACATAGTCGAGCCAGTAGCTCAGCGGGTGGCGGCGATGGAGGGGATCGTTGTCGTCGCTGCCAACCAGCGCCTCTTGCTCCGGAGTCCAGAGCACCACAAACACCGCTGCAGTGTGCATGAACAGGGTGTGGGTGCTGTGGTAGATGTCCTGGCCACCAAAATCCCAAAGGACATAGGTGCCCCCGTCATCTGACCCCGCCGTAATGTCCCGCACGGCGATGCCATGGGTGGAGGGCACAGAAGGGTCGAAAGGTTCACCGGCCAGGTGACGGCAGAGCTGGGTTTTGCCTACGAGGCCATTGCCCAGCACAAGAATTTTGACGCTACTGATCGGGATGGCTGCTTCTTCTAGATCAAGGACGTGGGCGCGGAGGGAGTCAAGTGAGTTGTCGACTTCGCTGGACGCACACGCCTCTTCTGGGACATCTGGGATACTGCCGCCACTTTTTCTCAGCGTTTGGAGACTTTGGCTGAAAAGTAATTTGCGTGGAAACTCCTTGAATTTGAGATTGACACACTTAAGAGTTGTCAGGGTATGGAGATCAACAAGTGGCTCCAGGTCGCTCACCTGGGTGCCCCCGCAATCGAGCTCCTGAAGGCTGATGAGACCGCGCAGGGGCTCCAGGTCGCTCACCTGGGTGGCCTCGCAGTTGAGCTCCTGAAGGCTGGTGAGACCCCGCAGGGGCTCCAGGTCACCCACCTGGGTGGCGAAGAAGTCGAGCTCCTGAAGGCTGGTGAGACCCCGCAGGGGCTCCAGATCGCTCACCTGGGTGCCAGAGCAATCGAGCTTCTGAAGGCTGGTGAGACTGCGCAGGGGCTCCAGGTCCCTCACCTGGGCGTAGGAGCAGTTGAGGTTCTGAAGACTGGTGAGACCCCGCAGGGGCTCCAGATCGCTCACCTGGGTGCCCCCGCAATCGAGCTTCTGAAGGCTGGTGAGACCGCGCAGGGGCTCCAGATCGCTCACCTTGGTGGCCGCGCAGTGGAGGTTCTGAAGGCTGGTGAGACCGCGCAGGGGCTTCAGGTCGCTCACCTGGGTGCCAGAGCAATCGAGGGTCTGAAGGCTGAAGAGTTCGCGCAGGGGCTCCAGATCGCTCAACTCGGTGTCGGAGCAGCTGAGGTCCTGAAGGCTGAAGAGTTCGCGCAGGGGCTCCAGGTCGCTTACCTGGGTTCTGGAGCAATTGAGCTTCTGAAGGCTGGTGAGGCCGCGCAGGGGCTCCAGGTCGCTCACCTGGG
>JBJTWN010000003.1:0-4693 GCA_046081785.1 Cyanobium sp. | reverse complement strand
CAACTCTGGCGGATCACACCTGAGGATCAACAGGCACAGTTGGCCGTGCTGACAGCTCTCTGCGATTCGGTGGTGTGGTGGACCCAACGTCTCAAGCCTGGACGCGGAGGTGACGACTGATGGCGCGAGGCAAAAAATCCCGAGGTGCAGGCGGCCCGTCCAAGTCCAAGGGGCCGTCGCGAACGGCCAAGAAAGCCAGCGCTCCATCAGCCTCTCCACCAGTTACGCCAGCATTGCCACAGGCCACAGCAACGCCTCCACAGCCGCGTGAAAGCCGAGGTCAATCTCATCCGCCAGCGAGATTCAATTCCCCCTTGGCGCCTCTTCCCTTCACAGCCCAGCCTCCTTCGCCTCTGTTTGATTCCCTCAGCGGATCAGGAGCTCTGGAGAATCACATACCACAGCAGGCGAAGCGCGTGCCGATGGAGTACCGGGCACAAGTGCCTGGACGTTGCCAACGCCAATATATCAAAAAGCCTGAAGATGCCCCGTCGGGATGGTGCTCTGACGTCCAGCAGTGGATTGATCAATGGGTGGAGCGCGTGGATCAGGCTTCACCCTTCTCCGGTAAATTCTCCCATCATCAACTCAAAATCATTGAGGCTCAGATCGATTGGCGGCTGATCAGCAACAGCGGCGTGGATGAAGGCATCATCCGCCCAGTGATTGGCGCAGGAGGCTGGCCGATGATTCCTGGTAGCAGCATCAAGGGTCTGTTCCGCCGTGCCTGCCCATCCTCGCGCCTCGTGGAATGGTGTGGCAGCCCTTATGGCCCTGGAGACCTTAAGCCCGGAATCCTGCGCTTCCATGGGGCATGGCCCGCGGACGCCAGCTGGACCCAAGGCCTTCTTGATGTTGTCCATCCGCAGCAGAATTGGCAGGTGGGGTTTGACAATGGCCGTGAACGCCATTCCGCCTTTGGCGTGGTGAGCCTTTACAAGCCAAAGTTGCTGATTGGGCTGAGTTCCACGGATCCCAAACTCAGCCAAGCCGATTGGGATGAAATCATCGACACGATGAAGCTTGCCTTGCGATCCGGGATTGGCGGCCGAACATGTGTGGGCTACGGCAGCAGTGGGCCCCTCAGCGATGACGTGATGTTCCAATGCAGCCTGGAAGGGCAAGGCCCAGCCGCCCAACTCCTTGATGGCAGCGAAGAGTTTCGCCCCACCATGTTCCGGGCGGCGATCCGTGGCATGGCGCTGCGCTTGTTTGGTGGCCTTTCCGATCCAAGCACCGCGCTGAAAGTGGTTGGCGAGTTGTTTGGCGCACTGAGCCGAGAAGAAGGACAACATGTGGGGCTCCTCGCCACGACTTACACCGATCAAAGCGTGACCCTTGATCACCATGGACAAGGCAGCTGGCGCCAACCGACCTATGCCACCTCAGGCCTGCTGCACTGGAGGCTGACGCGATCGGCTGGCTCAGCTGCCGCCGATGAACTGCTGGCAGAGCTCTTGGCGGCATTACATGGGCTCACCATGAGCCTCGGCGGTTTCGGGCGGGGTTGGCGTCGCCCAGATCACCGCATTTTTTATCCCAGCTACGACAAAACACCGATCGGCTGCCATTGGCAATGGCGTCAGCCTGAAACGCTGCCCTCCTGGATCCATGTGCAATCCGCGCCGGAGATTGCGCTCTTGCTACAACGTAGCCGGGCTCTGGCAACCCGCTGGCTGGAAACCAGACAGCACCGCACAGGTACTGCCGCTTCATGGCGTGAAGTCCTACACCCGCAGCGCACTCGGATCTGGTCGCGCAAAGCCCAGGGACCTCTGGATGCCGAGGCGGTGGCCTGGTTCCATAACAAGCCAGCCGAGAGTAATCGCAGTGGGAAGCAAAACGATCCCCGCGATCTCAAGCGCACATTCCTTGCCGGTCAGATGAATCAGGTTGGGTTGATCTGGAACAGACTCATACCACTGTTGGACAATGGCCAAACTGCTGTTGCCCATCCTTCTGCCAAACCCACGGCACGGCCAGGCGGCGGGCCGCTTGTCCGGCCTGCAGCGGCTGCAGTGGCCAGACCAGGAGCAGCCGTGGCCCGCCCAGCCGGTCCGGGTGGGCGAAATCAGTATCAGCAAGCATCTCGGCCGGGACAGGCCTCAATCCATGCACATCAGGGCGATTATTTGGAGATTCTCGTGCTTCATTCCCTGCCAGCTGATGCGAGCTCTGAGGCACATCAGCTCCATGAGCAGTTCGTCGGCGCGATGGATCGTGGTGCTGGTGCAGAGTTTTCAACTTTGGCCTGGTTATAACCTCCAAGGGGGTTTTCCAACCTGATTCGGCCGTATAAGCTTATTTAGACAACAACACAAAGATTCTTATCGGAGCACTTGAGATGGGCCGGCCCTGGACATTTATGGACGAAGCTTTTCAACGCCCCGCCTATGACCCAAGCCGCCCTGGCAATTACGTACCAGGCACGGTATTTGTGGTGATGTCGTTCAGTCCTAAACTGAATGACACATACCGGGCTATCCAGGCCGGCGCGGCTGGCAATGGTCTCCATGCCTATCGAGCTGATGATGCTGTTGGCTCAGGGATCATTCTCAGTCAAATCACCAAGGCGATCGAGGATGCAGAGTTTGTGGTGGTTGACCTGACCGACGAGCGGCCAAATGTTTACTACGAACTGGGTTATGCACATGGTGTGGGGAACGCCAGCGCTGACGTCCTGCTCGTTGCCCAGGCGGGCTCGGCTCTTCACTGTGATATTGGGCCGATGCGGGTGCGGTTCTACTCCTCCACAGAGGAGCTGGAAGAGATCGTCCGCAAGAGTCTTGGTCAAATGCTACTGGCAACTCGCTCGGCCTCAACGCAACCCCGATCGGTTGTTCCCAGTGGTGGCGTTTTCTCTCTCACGTTCCAAACACCAGTTGGCGATTTCGGTGGTGGGCTGGTACTTCTCCAAAAGGGTGTGATCCACGGAGGGGATGAGTCGTATCTTTACTTGGGGCGATATCAAGCGGAGACAGCAGAATCAATTGCCGGGGAGTTGACGGTACGGCACTATCGCGGCTCTCAGATGTCGATTCTGGGCCACCTATCAGAGGAGCGGCTCACCTTCTCCGCACGGCAGGAGGGTGACCGCTTTGTTGGGGAAGCGAAGCTCCTGGGTCGGACCGGCCCTAGGATCGGGATTCTGGGACAGCGTGTGGCCGAGGCTTTCGTATGACTGACATGCAAAGGAGCGGCGTTAACCCCAACAAGGCCCGCTCCAGCATCGACGGTAGAAGATTTCTCCGCGAAGCCCTTGCTTTAGAGCAGAAAGTGCTGGCCGCACAGCTAGATCTATCCCTTCAATCCATCACCCACAGCGGTACGATGGGCGAAGTTAATGAAGAGCATTTTATCAGTTTGCTTCGGCGCTATTTGCCCAATCGTTATGGGGTGGATCAGGGCATTGTGATTGATTCTACCGGCGCTACCAGCGATCAAATCGATATCATCATCTACGACCCTCAATACACACCTCCTCTGCTGGATCAGCAGACCCATCGCTATGTGTTAGCTGAAGCTGTGTATGCCGTTCTGGAAGTTAAACCTGCCATCAATAGCGACTACCTCCGCTATGCGGCCAACAAAGCGCGATCTGTTCGCTGCCTTTCACGCACCTCCATCCCCATCCCCCACGCGGGGGGCACCTATCCGGCCAAGCCCCTCTTTCCGATCCTGGCGGGGATCGTTGCCGTTCGGGCGGAATGGAGTGGAGGGTTGAAGTCTGCGGCTTTCGCAGAGACTCTGCAATCGCTCCAGGGCGATCAACTCCTCAGTGTGGGCCTGGCCCTCAAGGATCATGCCTTTGATCTGCCGTTTTCCTCAGCCGAGCTCAGCTTCAGCGAGGCTATCGAGGGCTCCCTGGCTTGGTTTCTCTTCAACCTCCTCAGGCGTCTGCAGGATCTCGGCACCTGCCCCGCCGTTGATTGGAACCGCTACCGCGACGTATTGAGCGACATGGGGTGAACCACCACCAGCCCTAGCGCCTATCCTCCCCATACAGCCACATGCAACCAGAAGTAGCCTTCCATGAAGGACACGGGCCGTTGCCGCAGCTGCTCGGCCAGGCCGGGCCGGCTTGATTTGCCGCTGCGTGCGCCTGATCTCTGCTTTGGAGTGGTTGCTGGAATTGGAGTGAGGTTTGCAGCCGCGGGGCTCCACGAACGCAGTGGGGCGGAAGGGGGCATCCGCTCTGGTGTCAACTCAATCCAGATCACACGCTCGCGCAGAAACTCGGCCACGGGCACAGGATCGCCATGGGCTGGCCCTGGTGATATTGATGCATCAGCAGCAGGCTGCTGCCGTTGTAGAGGCGCAGGAAAAACTCTGGATCGGCGGCCATCTGGGCTTCCATGATCAACGCCGGCTTCTCCTGGAGCTGCTCCACCGGCGGCAGGAACAGACCATCGGGCCGCACCTCCCGCTCCTTGATCACCGGCGCCATGAAGGAGTAACCCTCCAGATTGTCCAACAGCGAGGAGACCAGGGGCAGAAGCCGATCGGTGCGCTCCTGGAACAACCAGAAAAAGAGCTTGTCGCTTACGACCACTGCAAGGTGGGCATCTGCTCCCATTATCGCAGCGGAGCTTCAGCTTTGGTTGGAATAGGAGATGAGGGATAGGGCGAAGTTGCCAGCGCTGAGCAGTGCTTGGATTCCGATCACGAAAAAGCGCCATCACCGTCAGTGGAC
>JBJTWN010000002.1:0-3555 GCA_046081785.1 Cyanobium sp. | reverse complement strand
TGGAGAACGGCCAAACCCACACGCGAGTGTCCCACCTGCGGGACACTCAGTCTCGCCAGGCTGAGCTGGCTGAATTGGCGGGGGGCAACAGTGGCGAGGCGCAGAGCTATGCGGCTGGCTTGCTGGGACTGCAATCCGCATAAGGTACTTGTATTAAAATTAATGACAAACTTTCCTGATCGTCGCGATTCATGCTTGCCAACCCTTCTGCGCGCGAACAGCGATTGACGGCTGCTGCCGCGCCCGCTCCCTCCCCTTGGACCACTGCCGCCATTCCCGACCAGGCCGGACGAGTGGCCCTGGTGACCGGTGCCAACAGCGGCCTCGGATTGGAAACCGCTCGGGCCTTGGCCGCCAAGGGCGCCACGGTGGTGATGGGCTGCCGATCGTCCCGCAAGGCTGAGGAGGCGCGGGCCCAACTGCTTGCTGATCTCACCCACCAGCCCCAGCAGACTGCCCACGGCGCCCTTGATCTGCTCTCCCTCGATCTGGCGGACCTCGCCAGTGTTCGGACCGCAGCCGCCCTGATCAGCGAGCGCTATGGCCGCCTCGATCTGTTGATCAACAACGCTGGTGTGATGGGACCGCCCCGCACCCTCACCCGGGATGGCTTCGAGCTGCAGTTCGGCACCAACCATCTGGGCCATTTCGCGCTCACGCTTCATTTGCTGCCGCTCCTCCGTCGCCAGGAGGGCGCCAGGGTGGTGTTTGTCACCTCGGGAGCCCAATACTTCGGCCGCATCGCCTTTGACGACCTGCAGGGTGAGCGCTCTTACGATCGCTGGCGGGCCTACAGCCAGAGCAAGCTCGCCAATGTGATGACCGCTCTGGCGTTGCAGGAGCGTCTTCGTGCCGAAGGCTCTGCCCTGCTTGCTCTGGCGGCCCATCCCGGCCTGGCCCGCACCAACCTGCAACCAGCCTCGGTGGCGATGAACGGCTCCAAGCTGGAGGCCTGGGCCTACCGCCTGATGGATCCCTTGTTCCAGAGCGCTGCCATGGGCGCCCTGCCCCAGCTGTTTGCCGCCACGGCACTTGATGCCCAACCTGGCGGTCACTATGGCCCCAACCAGTGGGGCGGCATGCGCGGTTATCCCGCGCCGGTGCGGGTGGCTCCCTCGGCGCTCGCCGCCGAGCAGCGCTCGCGCCTTTGGCAGATCAGCGAAGAGCTCTGTGGGATCGCGTTTTAGGGCCGTAGACTTGCCCGCTTGCGTCTGTAACCCCCTCCATGCCTCGCGCCCGCGGCGGGTCTTCCGCCACCAATGGCTCAAAAGCCTCCGCGGGAGAGACCCCCACGATCAGCACGGCCCTGGAGGAGCAACCAGAGAGCCAACAATCAGTTGAGCCTGCACGCTGGGACGACCTCACGGGTCGACTGGAAGATGTGATCCGGGTGCGCGGGGCCCGCCAGCACAACCTGCGCAATGTGGATCTGACGATCCCCCGCAATCGCCTGGTGGTGTTCACCGGAGTGAGCGGCAGTGGCAAGAGCTCCCTGGCCTTTGACACGATCTTTGCCGAGGGGCAACGCCGTTATGTGGAGTCGCTTTCGGCCTATGCCCGCCAGTTTCTTGGCCAGGTGGACAAGCCTGATGTGGACGCCATCGAGGGGCTCTCCCCCGCCATCTCCATCGATCAGAAATCCACCAGCCACAATCCCCGATCCACGGTTGGCACCGTCACCGAGATTCAGGATTATCTGCGCCTGCTCTACGGCCGGGCCGGCACCCCCCATTGCCCCCAGTGTGATCGGCCCATCAGCCCCCAAACCATCGACGAGATGGTGGATCAGATCCTCACTCTTCCGGAAGGCACCCGCTACCAGTTGCTCGCTCCAGTGGTGCGCGGCAAGAAGGGCACCCATGTGAAGCTGCTGGCGGGCCTGGTGACCGAGGGGTTCGCCCGGGTGCGCATCAATGGAGAGGTGCGCGAGCTGGCCGACAACATCGAACTCGATAAAAATCACGCCCACTCGATTGAGGTGGTGGTGGATCGGCTGGTGGCCCGCGAAGGTCTCGCTGAGCGTCTCACCGATTCCCTCCGAACAGCCCTCAAGCGGGGCGAGGGCCTGGCCCTGGTGGAGCTGGTGCCTCGGGAGGGAGAGGCCATGCCTGAGGGGTGGGAGCGGGAAAGGCTGTTCTCCGAGCACTTCGCCTGCCCGGAGCACGGTGCGGTGATGGAGGAGCTCTCGCCGCGGTTGTTTTCCTTCAACAGCCCTTACGGAGCCTGCCCTGATTGCCACGGCCTCGGCCATCTGCGGCGCTTCACCATGGAGCGGGTGGTGCCCGATCCCTCCCAGCCGGTGTACGCGGCCATCGCCCCCTGGAGCGATAAGGACAACTCCTACTACTTTTCCCTGCTCTTCAGTGTGGGCGAAGCTTTCGGCTTTGAGCTCAAGACCCCCTGGAACCAGCTCAGCGATGAGCAGCGAGATGTGCTGCTCAACGGCAGCCGGGAGCCGATCATGATCCAAGCCGATAGCCGCTATCGCAAAAGCAAGGGTTTTCTCCGTCCCTTTGAGGGGGTGTTGCCCATCCTGGAGCGCCAGCTGCGCGATGCCAGCGGTGAGGCCATCCGCCAGAAGCTTGAGAAATATCTTGAGCTCGTGCCCTGTGCCACCTGCCAGGGTTTGCGCTTGCGTCCCGAAGCCCTGGCTGTGCGCATGGGGCCCTATTGCATCCACGAACTCACCGCTGTGGGGGTGGATGAAACCCTGAGGCGCATCGAGGCGCTCATGGGGGTGGGCGCCAGTGAGACGAGCGCCCCTCTGCTCAGCCCACGCCAGATTCAAATCGGTGAGCTGGTGCTGCGGGAGATTCGCTTGCGGCTGAAGTTTCTCCTTGATGTGGGCCTGGATTACCTCAGCCTGGATCGACCGGCGATGACCCTCTCCGGAGGCGAAGCGCAGCGCATTCGTCTGGCCACCCAGATTGGCGCTGGGCTCACCGGCGTGCTCTACGTGCTTGATGAGCCGAGCATCGGCTTGCACCAGCGCGACAACGACCGGCTCCTGGCCACCTTGCTCAAGCTGCGCGATTTGGGAAACACCCTGATCGTGGTGGAACACGATGAAGACACCATCCGTGCCGCCGATCACCTGGTGGACATCGGCCCCGGTGCAGGCGTGCACGGTGGACGCATCGTGGCCGAGGGTGATCTCGAAGCCCTGCTCAACGCCGAAGACTCCCTCACTGGCGCCTACCTGAGTGGACGCCGTGCCATCCCCACCCCGGCAGAACGACGACTCTCCGGAAGTCGGCGCCTTCGCTTGATCAACTGCTCTCGCAACAATCTGCGGAGTCTCACGGTCGAGATCCCTCTAGGGAGGCTGGTGGCCGTCACCGGGGTGAGTGGGAGCGGCAAGAGCACTCTGGTGAATGAGTTGCTTCACCCCGCCCTCGAACACCAGCTTGGCTTGAAGGTGCCTTTCCCATCAGGCTTGGAGGAATTGCGGGGCATCCAGGCCGTCGACAAAGTGATCGTCATCGACCAGAGCCCCATCGGCCGCACTCCCAGATCCAATCCCGCCACCTACACCGGCGCTTTCGATCCCATCCG
>JBJTWN010000001.1:0-28119 GCA_046081785.1 Cyanobium sp. | reverse complement strand
GGCGAACACGGGCTGGGCCACCGCGAAGCCGAAGTCATTGCCCTTGGCGAACACGTCGGTCCACTGCAGGCCCACCATCCACGACTGGCTGGTGCTGAGGCTGCCGCGGGGCTTGGGGGTGCTGTAAGTGGTGCTGTTGATGCCCCACCCCAGGCTGAGCGAGGGCAGCCAACCACTGCGCAGCGGTTGCCAGAAGGCACTCAGGCCCCAGGCACTGGTGGCGGCATTGATGTTGTGATCGATGGCGCTGTGCGTGAACGGAGTGGTGCCCGGTACGAACTGTGTCTCCGGTTGCACATAGGACCAGATCGCCGCCAGGCCCCATTGCTCCTGCTGATAGCCCAGCTGCACACTGCCGGTGGCGCCGGAATTGCGGTTGCCGATGCCACCCCCACCGTCCTCCACCGACACACTGGGATTGCCGCTGTCGCCATTGGCGGCCACGTAGTTGGCGCTGAGGCTGAAGCCGTTGCTCTGCCACCAGAGACCGCCTCCAGCACCGAGATTCTTGCTGTAGGCCGCCGGTGCGCCATTCACCGTCATCACGTTGAGGATGGTGTCCGCCGGATACACGCTGGGCCACAGCGCCAGCATGTCTTCCTGCCCCACGCGGGCGCCCAAGGTGGCCGTGAACCCACCTCCGAGGGGCCATTGATAGAAGAGCTTGTCGATGGAGACGACGTCACCGCAGTCGGTTCCGGTGCCGCAATCTTCTTCGAACGCCACTTCAAGTTCGGCCAGGCTCAGGGCATGCGGTTCACCGCCAAACACGCTCTGGCCGAAGTTGCCGGCCCGCAGATTGGTTCGCAGCAGATCCTTGCCGTTGAAGCTGGTGTCAAAGGTCAGCTGCAGGTCGTAGTTGAACGTGGTGGCATTCGGCAGCCGTACTGGCGTCCGAGGACGGCCTGTGAATTCATTCGGTGCTCGATTGACCGTGTTGGCCCCCGTGTCGACCGCCGAACCCGAGAAGGCATTGGCGCCCACCACGAACGTGGCCTGGCCGCTCAGCTTGGTGGTGGTGGAGAAGCGCATGGCTTGCAGCTCACCCACCTTGGCTTCCAGGCCATCGACACGGCCGCGCAGCACGGCGAGTTCCTTCTCGAACTCGGCCATCAGCTTCTTGAGCTCGTCGGTCACCTCGCTGATGCGGTCGAGGCAGGCGTTGAGCAGAGCGGCGGCTTCGTAGCGGGTCATCACCTGGCCACCCTTGAAGGTGCCGTTGGGATAACCGGCGACGCAGCCGTAGCGTTCGACCAGGTTGCCCAGTGCTTGATAGGCCCAGTCACTTGGCCTCACATCGGAGAACTGGGAGATGCTGGTGACCTGCTCCTGATGGGCGTAGCGGTTCACACCCGCCATGTCGAGGCCGGCGGCCTGGGACGCCATGGGAGCCGCCAGGCCGAGAACGAAGAGCGAGGAACGCAGAGGACGCATGAAACAGAGTCTCGAGAGCACCACCAGGGCACCTTTTGCAGAATGATGCCCCATGTCTCCATTCAGCCACGAGTAATGGAGACTTTTGTCAGGGTTTGGGCACTGCGGCAGGCCTTGGCTCGCCTGCGACAAACCGAGTACCACCCCCGGAATGCTGAAGGTATCCAGCCCCCCTGTCACGAAGGCGGTGCTGGCGAAGCGTGCGCCGGGCTGGCGAGCCATGCGCTGAGGCTCGGCGATGCCCTTGGCCGAGAGGCCTGGTCCAGCCACATCCGCATGCCGCGGGATCATCCAGCCGAGCATGGAGCGGGTCGTGTTCAGCCGGTAGAGCAGCGGGCGGCGATCACGCCGCAGTCCGCCGGGCAGTGATCACGGACGAAATCGGCCAGGAAGCGGGCCAGCAGCGCGGCGTCGTAGGCCAGACGCGGCCGGTCGCTGTCGCCGAAGCCAGGCCAGTCGATGCTGATCAGTCGAGGAACCTCCGCACCTTGGCGGCGGCCGATGGCGGCGACGAACGGCTCCCACTCCTGCCGGCTGGAGATCGTGCTGAGGGCCGGCAGCAGCAGCCAGGCCGGTCCAGGGCCGCCCTGTTCTGTGAAGGCGATCTCGAGGCTGGGGCCGGTGTGCCTCCAGCGCGTGGTTCTGCTGCGTGCTGGTAGCGGAGCGGGAAGGGAGGTGGTCAAGGCAGGCGAGGAGATGGGCCGTGCTCATACACGTATACATTGCTGGAAATCACCTGGGTCGTCGATGGCTGCCAAGCGCTGCTCCTCCAGCCGCGAGGGCAAGGTGCTGCTCTCCTGCTGGATCACCGAAGAGCTGCGCATGGAGCTCGATCGAGTCTGGGCCGCCAAGGGCCTGCGGCCCCACGGGCGCACCCAGAAAGGCATGGAGGAGATGATCACCGCCTACCTGGCGGCCCAGCAGGAGTCCTGAGGCCATGGGCGACCACCATCACAGCCATGGTGATCACCACCACGACAATGGCAGCCGCTCCGGCAGCGCTTTCCGCTGGAGCATCGTGCTCAACAGCGGCCTGACGGCGCTGCAGCTGGTGATCGGCTTCGCCTTCGGGTCGTTGGCGCTGATCGGCGATGCCCTGCACAACCTCGGTGATGTGGTGGGCCTTGCGCTGGGTTGGGGCGCCGATCGGCTCAGCCGCCGGCCCGCCCGGGGACGGTTCACTTACGGCTACGGCCGCAGCACCCAGATGGCCTCTTTGATCAATGGCCTGCTGATCTTTGCGGCCGGGGCTGTGGTAGTGGTCGAGGCGATTCAGCGCCTCTTCCATCCGGTGCCCTTGATCGCCGGCCCGGTGGCCTGGGCGGCGGCGGCCGGCATTGCCATCAACCTGCTCTCGGCTCGCCTGTTCGGCCACGACCATCACCACGACCTCAACCAGCGCGCCGCGGTGCTGCACCTGCTCACCGATGCGGCCGTGTCGGTGGCGGTGCTGCTGAGCGCCGTGGTGGTGGGCTCCACCGGCTGGCTGTGGCTCGATGCCGTCACGGCCATCGGCGTCGGTGGTGTCGTGAACTGGAGTGCCCTGGGGCTGCTGCGCGAGGCGATCGCGCTCAACCTCGATGCCGCGCCCCGCCACGTCGATCTGGTCCAGGTGGAGCGCGCCCTGGCCTCCTTGCCCGGTGTGCTGGAGGTGGAGGAGCTGCATGTCTGGAGCCTGAGCACCTCTCGCACGGCGCTCACCGCCCATGTGGTGATCGATCCGCAGCGGCTGGCCTCGAAAGCCCTCAGCCGCGATCAGTTGCTCACCCTGGCGCAGGCGAGGCTGGCGGAACTGGGCATCCGCAAGAGCACCCTGCAGCTTGAGAGCGGTGAGGCGCCATGAAGCTCTTGGTCGTAGAAGACGACCCGCCATTGCAGGCCGCCCTGCTTCGCTTGGTGGCGCAATGGGGCTATGCCACAGAGCACGCCTCCACCGCGGCGGAAGCTCTGGGCCTGCCCGATCGCGATGGCCAGTCGCTTTGCCGCCAATTCCGCCGCCTGATCCTCTGCAGCTCAGGCGCCGGCTGGCCCTGCAGGGGGGTGGTTTTGCGCTCTTCCTGCTGGCCGCCTTCTCCTGCACTCTCTACTGGGGGATCGCCAGCCAGCGCCTGGAGGATCAACGCACCGAGCTGCGCCAGCTGGCGGGTAGTGCGGCCGCGCAGCTGCCGCTGATCGCCCATGAGACGCGCGAGGCCGAGGGCCGCGCCAAGTTCCGGGCTGGTTCTCGCCGGATCGCCTTAGCGGCCCTGCGGCAACAGCGCCTGCAGTGGTTCGATGCCACAGGGGCCTTGCTCAGTGAACAGGGCAGCCTGGCGATGCCTCCCCTGCCAAAGCTGACCGGTCAGCCGCTCTGGCAGTGCTGGCCCGGGGGCGTGAGCCTGTGGCAGCCGGTCGACAGCCAGGCCGAACGGCTCGGCTACGTGCGGGTCGCCTCGTTGCTTCACCTGCTCAGCCGTGGTGCCGCTGGAGCTTGCCCCTTGGCAGAGGGGGGCAAAATCCCCAGGGCCTGCAGGCTGGCCCGGCCCAGCTGCTCGCGCTTCGGGGCATCGGCGGCGCCAGCCATGGCGAGATTGAGGGCAAAAGGAGTGATCCGATCGCCCCGCTGCACCCAGCCCACCCACCAGCCCACACCGGCCCCCGGGGCGTTCTGCCAGCCGGTCTTGGCATGCAGACTCCAGCCCGCTCCGGAGTCCACCCGGGTGATCTCGGCAACCTGCCGCTGGGCCTGCTCAGGAAAGGGCAGCGACCGGTGGGCCAGGCGCGACAGAAAGCGCGTCTGCTCCACCGCGCTGATCGACAGCGGGCCCCGCAGCCAGAACGTGGTGACCTCGCCGCCGATCTGCTGATTGCCATAGCCGAGCCGTACGATCGCCTCACGCATCCTTGGCAGGCCGATGCGACGTGCCAGCTCCTGATAGAGCGGCACGTTCGACACCTGCATGGCACCGCGCAGTCCCATCGGCTCCAGCCACTCGCGCATGAATGGATTGGCCTCCCCCCTGTAGGGAATCACCTCATCGATGCTGCGCACGGCGCCCAGCGACAAGCCGATCAGGGCATTGGCGATCTTGAAGGTGGAGGCCGGTGCGAAGCGCTGCTCAGCCCGCTGGCGGTTGGTGCCACGCAGCTCTCCACTGGGCTCCTCCAGCAGCACGAACGTGCCTTCCACGCCTGCCTTGCGAAACAGCGCTGCAACGGTCGGTTCCTCCCGCCAGGGTGCGGCGACCGCGACGGAGGGCAGGGCCAGGAGGATCATGGCGATCAGGGGAAGTGGCTTGGCCATGGATTCGTCGTTTCGGGAGGAGTTCATGGTGCTCTAGCCACTGCGGCCCAGGGAGATTGCGATTCATTGCGTCATGCTTGGCCGGCCGCATCGCTTGCATAGCTTCGATTGATCGACTGGAGGTCATCAATGACCCCCTACCAGAACCAAGCTGAAGGCCGTCTGCACTGTTTGCGACGCACCCCAGACCCGACAGCATCATCGGAGGGACTGTTTCCTCTCCATCGACTGGCGAACATCTGCTGCTCTACGGGCGTATGCAGTGAGCTGAACTATTGGCCGATGGAGGTGCCGCAGGATGGCTTGTTGCAGCTCGATCAGGATCCAGACGCACCGGTGCCGGTGGATCTCATCGCTTTCAGCACCAATGGCGTGACAGTCTCCCTCACAGCTGCCGTGCCCCTCAAGCCGGAAGTGGCTGGTCAGTTGTTGACCCAGGCCCATGGCGCAGGACTCAGCCATCGCCCCGTGCGTTGCTGCTGGCATCGGCCCCATCCACAGGATTCCGATCGACAGCTCGCTGGGCTGCGCTTTGCTGTCCATGAGCCCCCAGAACGCCCCAGGGATCGTCTTTACGCTCAGGCCGGAGCGACGGGCCACCTCGCCGATCTTGATGGGCTGTCTCACAAGCAGGGCGAGCACCCTATCGGCGCATAGGACAAGTCGAGTCATTCTGTGCCCAGCCGAAGTGCACACCTTTGCTGGCAGGCTTCGGACCCTCGTCATCCCCATCTGCGCAAACTTACGGCTCACTCTCCGACAGGTGCCATTGCGGTCCGTCCTGCCGCGCCTGAGGAGTGGGTTGGGGGGCATCGAGCCATTTCGCGCTGACCAATCTCGCTGCAAAGCCCCCGCATGGGGGGCGCGGTTGCCGGAGTTGTCGCCAACAGTGGGATGCCGATCCGCCCCTGAGCAGACGATGAACACAACCTGGAGCGAGCTGCTGCTGATGGGGGTGTTGTTGGCCGTGTTGGTTCTCTCTGGCCGAATCTGAATCGGCAGCCAGCTCGGGGGTTCATGCTCGCGGCAGGAATCGGGATTGCTGGGCAGCAGACTGCGGCCCGTCGGCGTGCAGGTTCTGCATCCCATCCACCAGCCTCGCCGCGATCGCGACTGGCCAGCCCGACTGCCTGGTGGCTGGACGACAGCTGCGCGAGCTGGCCTTGCCCGATGGAGTGGTGGTCAGCCTGATTGTGCGCGGAATGGAGGTGGTGATGCCCCGCGACCCTCACCCTCCTACAGGGTCCGGCCAGACATCAACCGAACCGGTGCCCAGATCGGAGGAGCGCCCTGGGCTGCATAACCCCGGTTGGGATGACAGTGATCGCCTGACGGGCAGGCGTGAACCACAGGCACCCGACCGGTAGTCCTCGGTGTGAGGAGCTGACCGCCGCAACCGGTGCAAAGGCCTTTCTGCCTGATCAGGGTTGCCTGCAGTTCCCTCTATCGATCCGCATTGGCCTGCCCGAAGAGGGAGGCGATGGTGCGCTGCCGCCGCAGGCCTCCCAGCTCTCGAGCATCCCGAAAAGTTCGGCCTGCAGCCCCTGCAGCGCCAGAATCTTCTCGCCGATTTCACCGGCCTTGCCGCGGATCCGCTCTTTCAGGTCGCTGCAGGTGCAGACGCCTGAGCGCTTTGCTTCCAGGATCTGACGCACATCCTGCAGCGGGATGTCCATCGCCCGCAGGGTGCGAATCAGGGCGAGCTCAGCGAACACCCCCTCATCGAACAGGCGGTAGCCTCCATCGCTGCGACTGCCGGGCTGGACCAGGCCCTCATCGCAGTAGAAGCGGATGGTTTTGACCGTCAGCCCGGACCGGCTGGCCACGGCGCCGATCTTCAGGGGCGAGGGCAAGGCCGGGGCAGCCACCACTTGACTCTCCACCAAGAGGAGGGTGCATCGTAAGACAGCTCTTTTGTCTGCGTTCTCTCGATGCGCTCCGCTCCCGCTGTCCTGGTGCTCTTCGGCCTGCTGGCGACTTCGATCCCCGCTCTGGCTCAGCTGGATCCCCACCACGACCACCATCAACACCAGCAGATGGATGTGCCAGCCCCAGTCGATCACAGTGCCCACAACCATGAGGTGGGGCCGGCCGGCCGCACCTACGACCTGCGCTGGCTCGATGGAATGGTGCAGCACCACACCGGCGCGCTGCGCATGAGCGAGTTTGTGTTCGACATCGGCCAGCCCGGCGTGGGTGCCCTGGCCAAGGCGATCTGGCGTGATCAGGCCCGGGAGATCAAGGCGATGGGCCAATGGCGCAAGGCCTGGTACCCCGAGGCGCCGGTCTATCCCGTGGCCCTGAAGACCGGTGGCGATCCCAACAGCATGGAGAGCCTGGAGCGCATGAGCGCTGCCCAGATCCAGGCGATGCAGATGATGGGCTCCACCCCCACACGGGACACCCGCGTCACCTGGTTTCTTGAAGGCATGCTCGCCCACCATGGTGGGGCCCTGCTGATGGCCCACGACGCGCTCAAGAAAAGCACCAACACCACCATCCGGCGCCTGGCGCGAGACATCATCGTGGCCCAGCGGCGCGAGATTCTCCAGCTGCGCCGCATGCTCAGGCATGACGGACTCGATAAGCCTGAGTACTACCAGTTTGATGCGCTCTTCTCCCTCTGATCACATCCCGCGTCCGGCCTATCTTCCCCCGATGTCCAACCTGTGCTCGCCCACCAGGATCCATTGGATCCGCAATCAACGCCTCGCTGTCACTGCCTTGGCGCTGGTGTCTGTTCTGCAGGTGCCAAACCAGGCCCTGGCCCACGCCAAGGGCATGTACAAAACTCAAGCGGAAGCCGAGAAGCGCGCCAAGGAGCTGGGCTGCAAGGGCACACACCAAAACAACGGCCTGTGGATGCCCTGCAGCAGCGAGTCGATGCTTCATCAGGAGCTGAGGAAGGAATGATGATCCCCAAGCCGCGTGCTCTCAACGCCAGGTTCCGCAGGGCCCATCGTGTGGTGGTGCCCCTGGCGGCTGCCCCCCTGCTGCTCACGGCTGCCAGTGGATCCCTCTACAGCCTGTTGTTGGAGCGGGGAATCGATGCCTTCTGGCTGATCAACATCCACACCGGCCGCTTTGGTGTGATCAACCTGCAGCCGTACTACTCGTTGCTCCTTGGTGCCCTCACCCTGGTGGTGATCGGCTCCGGGCTGGCCATGCTCCTGTCCAGCAGACGCAGGGCCCGCAAGCCCCAGGGGCAGGGGTGAGCCGGCAGATCCATCCGGTAGAGGCTAACAGCATGGAGCAAAGGGGTGGCCATGGGCGACTGGGGAGAACAGGTTCCCTCCAGCCTCATGCCTCCAGTTGCAGGAGAGTCAAGGAGGGTTGTGGTCTTGTGCACGCCGCGGGGTAGCGGTTCCCCGCAAGATGGGCCCCGATGGCCGGCTGGAGCGAGAGCCCATGACACCCTCCCCCGCAGTGACCCTGGCGTCGGCTTCCCGCTTCTGGTTCCAGCTCGGCTGGGTGAGCTTCGGGGGGCCAGCCGGCCAGATCGCCCTGCTGCATCGCGAGCTGGTGGACCAGCGCCGCTGGCTCTCGGAGCGGCGTTATCTGCACGCCCTCAATTACTGCATGTTGCTGCCCGGACCTGAGGCGATGCAGCTGGCCACCTACCTGGGCTGGCTGATGCACGGGGTGCCGGGCGGCCTGATCGCCGGCGGCCTGTTCGTCATCCCCTCGGTGTTCGTGCTCACAGCTCTGGCGAGCATCTACGCGCTCTGGGGGCAGCTGCCGCTGCTGGCCTCGGTATTCGCCGTGCTCAAGCCAGCGGTGCTGGCGATCGTGCTGATGGCCGCCTGGCGCATCGGCCGCCGCACGCTGCACACGCCCCTGCTGTTCGGCCTGGCCGTCGCTGGCTTCTTGGCCCTGGCCCTGTTCAAGCTGCCCTATCCCTTGGTGGTGATCGTGGCCAGCCTGATCGGCCTGCTGGTCGCTCGCTGGCAACCAGCGCTGCTTTTCTGCGGTGGCTCCCATGGGTCTGCGGCGGCAAAGGCGGAGGTGGATCGGCCTGTTGCCCTGCACGACGACCACACCGAGAGCCCCGAGCACGCCCGCTTCTCGCGCCGGCGCCTGGCCGTCACCCTGCTGATCTGGGCCCTGGCGCTGCTGCTGCCCCTGGCGGGCCTGGTGAGCGCAGGCGGCTGGAACGGTTCGCTGGCATTGATGGCCCGCTTCTTCACACGCGTCGCCCTGCTCAGCTTCGGTGGCGCCTACGCCGTGCTGCCCTATGTCGCCCAGGGGGCGGTGGAGCAATTCGGCTGGCTCTCGGCCAGCCAAATGCTGGATGGCCTTGCCCTTGGAGAAACCACTCCGGGCCCCTTGATCATGGTGTTGGCCTTCGTTGGCTTCATGGGCGGCTGGAATCAGTCGATCGCTGCCGGCTTCTCTCCCTGGCCCCTGGCCCTGGCGGCGGTGGCCGTCACGGTGTGGTTCACCTTTCTGCCCTCCTTCGGCTTCATCCTGGCCGGCGCGCCGCTGGTGGAGGCGAGCCGGGGTGATCTGCGGCTCAGCGCACCGCTGAGCGCCATCACCGCCGTGGTGGTGGGGGTGATCGCCAGCCTGGCCCTGTTCTTTTCCGGCCCGGTGCTCTGGCCCTCCGGCACCTTCAACCCCCGGGCGGCGTTGGTGGTGGCGCTGGCCTTGTTTGCCCAGCTGCGGTTGCGTTGGAGTGTGCTTCAGGTGATCGGGGCAGCCGCCGCAATCGGAGCTCTGCTAGCGGGGGTGCCCGTGCTCAAGGGTTGATCAACTGAGCAGACTGTCAGCAATGGGACCCCAGCCATGAACGCCTCAGCCATGAAGGCCGGTCCGATGGCCAAGGATCCGATCTGCGGGATGGTGGTGCCGACCGCCACCGCCCTCTCCGCGCAGCGGGGCAGCCGCACCTATTACTTCTGCAGCCAGGGCTGCCGGCAGACCTTTCTGGCGCCTGAGCTTGAACTGGGGCGGATGCGCCGTCGCGTCGGCATCGCCCTCACGGGTGTCCTGGCGCTGGCTGTGCTGCGCGCCGCCTCCTTCATTGCCCTGGCCGCCGGGATCAGTCTGTTGAGCTGGGCGCCGGTGCCCCAGCTGCCCTGGCTCACCTGGGGGGTGTGGTTATTCCTGCTGGCCACACCCGTGCAGGTGATCGGCGGCTGGGGCTTCTACACCGGTGCTTGGGCCGCCATGAAGCGCCGGGCTCTCAACATGGACGTCCTGATCGCGCTGGGCACCACGGTGGCCTACCTCTACAGCGTGGTCGTCGTGTTTGCACCCCAGCTCCTGCCGGTTGGCATCGATGAGCGGGGCGTCTATTTCGAGGTGTCGGCGGTGGTGATCGCCTTCGTCTTGATCGGCAAGTACATGGAGGAGATCATCAAGCAGCGCTCCTCGGCGGCGGTGCGCCGGTTGCTGGATCTGCAACCCACTACCGCCACCGTGATCCGCGAGGGCAGGGAGATGACCGTGCCGGCGGAGACGGTGCTGGGCGGTGATCTGGTGCTGGTGCGCCCCGGTCAGAAGGTGCCGGCCGATGGGGTCGTGCTGGAGGGGAACTCATCGGCGGATGAGGCGCTGATCACCGGCGAATCCCTGCCAGTGAGCAAGCAGAAAGGCTCCGAGCTGATCGGCGGCACGATCAATGGGCCCGGTCTGCTGCGCTTGACGGCCACCCGGGTGGGGGCCGACACCACTCTGGCCCAGATCATCCGCATCGTGGAACAGGCCCAGGCGAGTTCAGCCCCGGTGCAACGGCTGGCTGATCAAGTGACGGCCTGGTTTGTGCCGGCGGTGGTGGCTGTGGCCTTCGTGGCCCTTGCGCTCTGGGCCCTGGCGGGCAGCTTCAGCCATGGACTCCTGGCCTTCATCGCCGTGTTGGTGATCTCCTGCCCTTGCGCGCTGGGCATCGCTACCCCGGCGGCGCTGATGGTGGGGGTGGGCAAGGGAGCGGAGCTGGGCATTCTGATCCGCAGCGGCGAGGTGCTCGAACGCGTCGAGCGGCTCACCACCGTGGTGTTCGACAAAACCGGCACCCTCACCCGCGGCAAGCCCTCCCTCACCCAGGTGGTGCCCCTGGGCCCCGCGAGCCGGGAGCAGGTGCTCCAGCTCGCGGCCTCCCTGGAACACGGCTCCGAGCATCCGCTGGCGGCCGCCGTGCTGAACGCTGCGGCGGACCGGGGCCTGGAGCTGCTGCCAGTGACGCAGTTCCAGGCCCAGGTGGGCGAGGGGGTGGAGGCGAGGGTTGAGGGCCAATCCCTCTGGCTGGGCAATCGCACCCTGGCCGCTCGGAGGGTGCCCCAGCTGGCTGAGGCGGTGCAACGCTCCCTGCAGCAACTGGAGACGGCTGGCAACACGGTGATGCTCCTCGGGCAGGCAGACAGCGTGCTCGCTCTGCTGGCGGTGGCAGACACGGTGCGGCCGGAAGCCGCTGAGGCGGTGGAGCTGCTGCAGCGGCGCCGCATTCAGGTGGTGATGCTCAGCGGCGACAACCGCACCACGGCCCAGGCCATCGCCGCCCAGGTGGGCATCAAGGAGGTGATCGCCGAGGTGCGCCCCGCCGATAAAGCCAACACCATCCGTGCCCTGCAGCAGACCGGCCAGGTGGTGGCGATGGTGGGTGATGGCGTCAACGATGCTCCGGCCCTCGCCACGGCCGATATCGGCATCGCCATCGGCACCGGCTCCGATGTGGCCAAAGAGGCCGGTGATCTGTTGCTGCTCGGCAACGATCTGCGCGATGTGGTCACCGCCATTGGCCTGTCACGGGCGACGATGCGCAAGATCCGCCAAAACCTCTTCTGGGCGTTCATCTACAACAGCCTCGGCGTGCCGATCGCCGCCCTGGGCTGGCTCAACCCGATGCTCGCCGGCGCCGCCATGGCCCTGAGCTTGCTGTCGGTGATCGTCAATTCGTCGCTGTTGCGCAACTACCGAAAGGCCGGCGGTGTGGGCCCTGCTGGAGCCGGTGTTCCGCTCTTGTGAAACCTTCCCCACGATCCGGCGATCAGCGAGCCGAGGCTAGGGTGGCCTGGCTGGAACAGAGTCAGGCGGTGATAGTGGCGGTGGATGCCCACCGGTGCGCACGAGGTCACGTATGACCTGAGTCCCAACTCCATCGCTCTTGGTGCCCCATGTGGCCAACGCGGGCTTCGTGGTGGGCGAAGTCAAGAACGTCCCACTGGCAGTTCCTGCATCAGACCAGCCGCGTGAACGCCAACCCGTACGCTCCAATTGAGCACCTGCTCGATCCGCGTTCTGGTGTTCATCGATCGGGAGCAGCCCTGAGGGTGGTTGGTGCGACCGTCCATCCTGTTCGCCAAGCTGCAACTGGCGGAGCGCAGCGGAGAGGGGATAGAAATTACATCTTGACATTAGAAGGGATCATCAACTCACCAAAAGAGCGGCTTCAACTTTCAAGCCTTATGCTAACATTTGCGTTGAGATTTTAACTTGCCCAAACCGGATGCCTAACATAGATCAGGTTGCAGATTTTCCGGTCTTTGACCCACATATTATCTTCGGGAATATGATGATTTGCTCGATGCCTATGGGGCAACAGGCCTGGAAGCAGCGAAGCAGCATTGGCTCCAGCACGGAATTAACGAAGGGCGAAGAGGATCCCTGTTTTTTGATCCCAAATATTATCTCAATCAAAATAAGGATGTTGTGCAAGCGCTCGGAGCAACCAATTACGCGGGTGCCATCCATCACTGGTTGAACTCTGGATTAAAGGAGGGACGCAGGGGATCTGAAGAATTTGATCCCTCGTATTACATCCAAGCCAATCCAGATGTAGCTAATGCCTATGGACATAAGAACTTTGAGGAAGGGATCAGGCATTTCTTGCTCCTTGGAGAATCAGAAGGTCGTCTGGGCCGGAGCCAAGTGCATACCAGAAGGCAGCAATTGGCCCTGCAGTCGGAAGATCCGGCTTCCATCAAGAAACTGATCCTGTTTTTCGTCCCTGGTCACGAGTTCATTTCCGGCGGTATTTTGTCAATTTTCAGCCTGTATCGCTTGAGCAGGAGCATTGAAGCAATTCATGGTGCTCGTGTGCTGATGTGCTATTTCCCAGGTGAAGCTGGTGCTGATTTCAAATATCGGAAATTCAAGAATGAAGTGATCATTTATCCCTATGAGATGGTCGTCGATGCGTGTCGCCATGTTTCGGAGATACTTCTCCATCTTCCATCCTACGCATTGAGCCACCTCATTTCTCGGTTGGGCAAACATTTCTTTGTTGATCTGCAACAACGTCACGCTGTGAGAGTTAATATTCTGAATCAGGGGGCGATGCTCGATGCTCTTATAGTCCAGTCGCTAAAGGAGGTTGTGCCAAACACAACCTTGACCACAGCACATTCAAGCTATTCCACACAAAAAGAACGTCAGGACTGGGGGGTCCCCTTGCATCATCTCCCCGCCTGGTTTTATCCGGATGATGCTCCATCGCGACCTTTTGAGACCAAGAGGGACCTGATGATCGTCTCTCCAGATCAATGTCCCTCCCGTGACGCTATTCTCGAATCCATTGCCGCGGCCTTGCCTCACTTAGAGATACAGGTGATCCAAGATATGCCCTTCGAACAGTTTATTGCTCTTGAAAAAGAAGCAAAGTGGAGCCTGACATTTGGAGAAGGAATGGATGCATATTTCTTTGGTACTTTCTTGCGGGGAGGAGTAGGTTTTGCTGTGTACAATGAGTTCTTTTTTACGGCGGACTATCAAGGTCTAAAGACCATCTATCCAAGCTACGATATACTGCAGCAACATATCGTGGACGACATAAGATCGTTAGATTCAAAAGAAAAGATGGAAGCTTACCACTCCCAAGTGCGACCATTGCTCAACGACCATTGGGGTCCTCAAAAGACACGCATCGCATTAGAGTCATTTTATCGCTTTGAATATACTCTTCCTTGAAGCCGAGAGGCCAGGCCCCAGTAATTGTTGTGGGATGCTCCTGGCTTTCTCCCCCTCCTTGGGGTAGCATAAATGAGGCAAGCACTCGCAAGCACTATTGCCACTACTCTGACACTTTTTGATGCGTTGTACGCCCGAATCACGTTTATCGTTTTGGTGAAACCGACATCTGAGGCATTGTTGTTGCGCACCCTTGCTTTATTCATGGCTACACGCCGGGGATTTGTGAGCCCGGAATTGCCATGCTGATGCGCCCTCCTGCCAGGCCACAGGTATGAGCACATCCCTTCCTCCCTGGCGCCCGTTGTTGCGCAGCGCGCGCGAGCGGGAGGGGCGCTGTCCCATGGCCCGCTGGTTGCAACTGGCCACCGTGGCCGCCGATGGCTCACCGCGGGTGCGCACGCTGGTGTTTCGCGGTTGGGCGGGGCCTGCGGACCTGGATCTGCTCACCGATGGACGGAGCGCCAAGCCAGCGGAGCTGGCCAGCCAGCCAGCGGTGGAGCTGTGCTGGCTGTTGCCGCGTGCCCGCTGCCAATTCCGCCTGAGGGGAGCCCATCACACACTGCCGCCAGAGCTGGATCAAAGGGAACGGCAGCGCCACTGGCAAGGGCTGACGCCAGGCGGGCGGGCGCTGTGGGGGTGGCCACCCCCGGCTGATCCCCTAGATCCTGCAGCACCCTTCCCCGAGGAGCTGGCGGACGACACCGTGATGCCAGCGAACTTCCTGCTGCTGCGCTTCACGCTCAGCCATGTGGAGCTGTTGGAGCTCAGCAACCATCCCCATCGCCGACGCCGCTGGTGCACCGAGACGGGCTGGGCGGAAGAGCGTCTCAATCCTTGAAAGGCTGATCCCCCTGGTCGCATCTCAGATGCTGGGATGGCAAGTGAATTTTCTCGTCACTTTTGGGGCACCCACACCCAGCTCTTGCCCCTGCAGGCGGCCGGCCCTGACAATGACGATCATCGGACAGGGGATCACCCCGACGCCCATCGATTCCCGCAGACACCAGCACCAGCTGGGGCCGATAGCGCTCGGCTGCCGACCGGAGGGGGGCAGTTGATCGTGGTGTCCACTCAATGGACACCTTTGACGGCCTCGACGGGGAGGGCATTCGGCTGGATGGCGTCTGTTGGCAGGCCCTCCGCGATGGCTCCGTGGTCCCCGCACTGCAGATGGCGCTGGCTCAAGGTGTTTGAGCGGATCAAGATCCGGGTGGCCTGCAGGGTGCCAGCGGGCACCGATCTGATGACGGCCACCAGCCCCAGGCCGAATTCAGCTTTGACACGCTGGCGGGCACTGCACAGCGACGACCACACCCATGGCGGCCATGTGCTGGATCTGCAGACGAGCGAGTTCACCTTCGAGCTGCACACCGAAGACCACCTGCAGCTAGCCATGCCGGAAAAGGCGGGCTTTTTGCCGGCAGATCTAAGCGGTGATCCCAGCATTTCCCTGGCAAAGGCCAAGGGGGATGACACCGCGTAAGCGGCATCCCGAGCACCAAAAAAAACTGGGTAATGACTAGGTGAGTAGCGGGTCACGGCAGCCTCAAGGCCGATCAAGACCAGCGAGCCTTTGCTAAGGGTACTTTAGGATCTTATCGGATTCTTCAAAAATGGTTTCAATCGACGTCTTCGTCGGGCGGTAACCCAGCGAGTTGGCCGCTAAGTTTATAGAATAATAATTCTCTTTCACGCCTGTTGCATGAGCCACTGGTGCGTCGCGCACCGAAACCCGCAATCCGTACCGATCTTTCATCTTATCTATGAGTAAGTCCTTTGAGATTGGCAAACGGCTGTACAAATCAACCGCCGTGTTGATCGTCTCCTGCTCCAACAACAACTTGATCATCTGGTAGAAATCCTTGGGTCCGACATAATCTCTGGTGACATTCACACGGTCAACCACGAATTCTCTGCTTTCGAGGATGGAGCGCAGCATCCCGCAGATCATGGACTCGTTTTGCAAGTTGACTGCGCTGCTGAAGTAATTGAAGATGCGTAGGTAAACGATGTTGTGATCGGACATCCGGTGTCGATATTCCGACTGTGCCTTGGCTAAACCGTAGTAATACTGAGGCAGAAGGTTGTTAATTGGGAAAATGGATGGTGTCTGATGATCAACAGGTGTAGAGAAGTTGTCACCGAAGACTGCGCCGCTGGACATGAAAATGTACAGACAGTCAGGATGTTCTTGAAGACAGCCCAACACCATCTGGTCATAGGTTTCTGTGATGGTAAGGATGCGCTTACCTAGCCGGCGGATCGTTTCAGGGTCGCCCGCACCAACGAAGTTCAGGATGGCATCGTAATGAAGACGATCAGAGAACTCATCGATGTGACGGTTGATGCAACGCTTCAACGTGATCTGTGATAACCACTGCATCATGGCAGCCGGACGCCGGGAGTACAGAACTAATTGATGCCGATCGTGAAACAACAGGATCAGATCCTTGGCTATGTGGCTAGTGGCTCCCAGTATGGCGATGTTCATGTTGGTTCCTAGTCAACTAAATCGATATACATCAGGCTGCGCAGTTCATCCCTGTCTATAAGTGGCACCATATCTTCCAGTGGCCGCGATGACATCGTGCCGTCAGCCCGCATATATGAACCGATCGTCGGCACAGTCGGTTTGTGTGGATCTAGAAAAACCTCGATCATCTCCGGCCCCTCAGTGGTCAACACATTGGTGATCAAATCTTTAACTTGGATGTTGGAGTGTAGCTCGCGATAAGGCAGGCCGTAGCAGTTGGCCACGTTGAAGAAAGACGGGATATGTACGCCGGTTTTCTCAGATGATCCGACATACCTGCCGTCGAAATATTTCTCCTGCGTAATCCTCATGGAGTGATATCCGGCGTTGTTGAACACGAATATCTTGATGGGAAGGTTGTGGTGCTGGATGATGGCAAGCTCTTGGAGGTTGAGTTGTATGCCTCCGTCACCTGTCACACAGATGATCTGCTTGCCAGTGGCCACGTGCGCGCCGATAGCAGATGGCAGGCACGAACCCATCATGGCTAGATTTTTGGCAGCAAACATCCTTGTATTCCCTTTTATTTTCAGCACCTGATGGCCGATGATGTAAGCCTGTCCAGAACCTGTCGGCGTGAGCACGGCATCATCAGGCAATTGGCTGCCAAGCTCGGCATAGAAATAGTACGGATCCACATAGTGATCATCCCGCACGGCTTGCAGGCTAGGCGCAAGTGGGAACTTGTCGCGTACCATGCGACAGTAATCCATCCACTCCTGTGAGGCTGAGACGGGCGGCTTATCCAGCAGAGCGTGGATGAGCTTTGTCCCGCAGACCTGCGAGTGTCTGCCGACATTAAGCCCTGGTTTCTTACCCTCTGCCGGATCGAGGTCGATCATGTCAATGAACGCTCCTCTGGCAAATGTCTCGATGTTATGGCTGGTGTGCTGCACGCCTAGCCGCGCCCCGATCGACAGGATGTAATCGGCGTTCTGAATGATGATGTTGGGATATCGAGGGCCGAGAGAGTTTGAGCGCCCGAAGTAGGTGACGTAGTTGTCGGGGATCAGGTCGACTGCGCCCCAAGTCGTCTGCACCGGGACGCAATACCGCTGCGCCAGCTTCTTGGCCACATCCTTGCCGCCGCTGGTAAACACGCCATTGCCGAACAGGATCAGTGGCCGTTTGGCAAATTGCAGACGCTGCAGTATGTCCTGTACCAGCTCTCTCGTGGGTGCTGCGTTGGAAGAGAAGCCGGTGTAGCCCTCGAGGGTATCCGGCGTGATGTCAGCGCACTGCACGTCCAGAGGGATGTCCAGCCACACAGGCCCGGGACGTCCGTCCTTGGCAAGAAAGACAGCCTTCTCCAGCTCACGCTTGACATCCTGTGGGGTGCTGATGAACTTGGCGTACTTGGTGATGGGTTTCACTACCTCGACGATATTTAACTCTTGGAACCCTCTGATGCGAAGGTTCAGCCCGTGTGCTGAGAAGGTCTGGGTAATGTTCCAGATATGATCAGCATTGGAATGCTGTCTGTATAAGCTGATGCCACAGCAGTAATTGCGTTGGTGGCGCCGGGACCTGAGGTGACAAACAGCACGCCCGTGGCGTTCGCCGACCTGCTGTAGGCATAGGCGGCAAATCCACAGGACTGTTCGTGGTGCAGATGCATGTACTTCAGGCCGTCCGTTTTGCCCACACTGTCGAGCAGGTGCATCATGCCACCGCCGGAAAGCAGGAATACGGTGTGCGCCCCCGTAAGCTCTTTGATCCTTGAACAGATGTAGTCGGATGCTTTCATTTGTTTTCCTTCATCAATGCTTCAATCATATCCAAAGTTTACTTTAACACCCCCCTCGGTCGGCTGAGTTCGCGCCCAGCCGGAAGATGCTCTCCATCATGTCGTCCGTGTTCTCCAGCGGTCCGTGAACCCGGTAGTTCTGCCCAGGGATGTAAGTTATGCCGGGCATGAACTCATCTCCTGCGGATGTGTTGTCTGTGACTTCTCTGTCAGACAGGACGTGTTTGTGTGTGCCGATAGAGCCGATCCGTGCCCAAGGTGCTGGGCCTCAGGGGCATCGATCGGCACAAGCGACCGGCAAAGAAGGCCGGCACACCAGCGCGGGATCATCAGCTCATCCGCCCTGCTGTTGCAATTGTGACCAATATTCTCACCGTAGGTCCCCTCCACCCACCCCGCCGCTCCCAGGCCATTCTGATCCCCCAGCGTTCAAGGCAGATCATTCTCAATCGCATGATGTAGCCGATCCGATTCACTTGATTTTTGGGCGAAACTTCTCAAAATTGTCAGCAGCCGTGGCTGATCGTTATTGACAACTGATTCGGCATTTGGTTTACGTTGACGCATACGTGCCTGTCTGATCTCGCGGCCTTGTTCATTGAAGGCTTTCGAGCTTCGGCTACCTATCTGTAGAAGTATGAGATAGTCTGAAGTTGTAAATTCAGTTGCTGTTGAGCGATGGATTCCCGGGATCCGATCAAGGATTTCTTCACCTTCTTGCTGGGGGCTGTTCTCCTTTCGATGGGGATGTTTCTGTTCTTCAACCAGGTGATGGTGAGTTCGGAGCCCATCGGCCGTGGTCTCCGCTTTGGTCGAGGGTTTGGTCGGGCCTGGGGTGGTGGTTATGGTTCGGCCTTCGGCGGCGGTGGTTGGGGTGGTTTCGGTATGCCCCAGGGTTTGGAAGATAGCTTCGGACTGCTGCTGATCCCCCTGGTGATCGGGGTCTGTCTGCTGTTCACGCTGCGCAATCAGCGTTGGGGTTGGTTTCTGGTCTTGGCCTCGGTTGCGGCCCTGGCGGTGGGAATCCTCCAGACGCTCATCATCCGCTTCCAGCCCACTACGCTGTGGAACCTCCTCACGATGATGGCCTTGATTGGCAGTGGCGGTGGTCTGATGTTTCGTTCGCTCAGCGGGTATCACGATGGCAAGTGACCAAAGGACCGTTGAGGATCTGATTGCCGAGCTGGAGGGGCATGCGCCTTCGGCCAAGGCGGCGCCGCTGGTCAAGCCAGGTAGTCAAGCTGCGCGTTCGGCTTCCGCCTCTCCAGGCCCTGGAGGCCGGTGGCTGGTCTCCCTCGCCCTCATGGTGCTTGGCTTCGGTGCCGGTTGGACTACGGTGGGTTTGCGGCCGCCGCTGCAAAGTGCTGCCGAGACGACACCTGGCCAGGAGACCCGCCAGGGACTCCTGGCGGCCGGCTGGCAGGAAACGGATCAAGGGGTGTTCACCCGCCGTTGCATGCCCAACTGCCGCCGACCCCTTATTTATGGTGGCGGCGTGGCCGACGTGATGGAGGTGAACTGCCTGGAGCGCCCCTGTGGACAGATTCGGGCCGAGTTTGCTGTGCTCGATGGGCGTGGCCAGCTGATGGATCAGATCGTGCAGAGTCGTTCCGGTCGCCAGGGTGAGCGCCTGCAACTCGTGCTCGAGTCCCAGCTTCCGGGGGCCCATCGCTTTGTGCTGCAGTCATTCAGTGCCAAGGCCCGTATCGACTGAGCATCTCTTCTATCGGTTGGCCTGCCTGTAACGATGTGTCCAAATCTTTGGATCTGACCATGTGTTGGAATTCACTGATGCCTTTATCGTCTGTGTTCGTCTGTGATGGATCAGAAGCTATAAGCTTTCCGCCGCGTCACCTGCTAGCTGTTAATTCACAATCAAATGCAGCGTATCTGATAGAGTCTGGACAAAAAATTAGATCACCTGAAATGTTGTACATCCATGCGGGCACTGGCAAGACAGGAACCACTTACTTGCAGTCCTACTTTGCAGCAAATGCGCAAAGGCTGGGTCTTCGCTACCCCACCATTGGTCGGCAGCTGAACGGAGCTCCGACCCTTTTGGATGGGCATCATGCGCTGGCGCTGGATTACCAGGGGGCTAACTCCGAGGCCGAATGGGAACGGCTCATCTGTCACATCCAATCCTATGGCGATAACGATGACTCAAAGTGGCTCGTGTCGACGGAGAATCTCACCTACGCAAAGTTCCACTTTCTTGAGTGGCTCTCAACCAGGCTTGACAGCGCTGGCATCAATCACACCTACCTTCTTTGCGTAAGAGATGTTCGCTCCTATGCAGAAAGTGCCTTTCTTGAAAAGGTTAAAGTTGGCAAAATGCCTTTGTACTTTGATATTTGTGACTTTCTGAGGAGGTATACAAAGGGTTTGTTAGTGGATGAACTCATTGCGAACTTTATCGGCGCTAGTGGGGAAAGGCTGATCCTGCTTGATTACAACCGATCAAGACTCAGGGGGACACTTCTTGATGACTTTTTGCATGCCCTCAGAGTCGTTCGGCCCGGTCTGAGTGGAGCCCCGGCCACTCCTCATGGGGCGGTTGTTAATGAAAGCCTTGTTTTGGAGATAGCCAACTGCCTGACCTATCTGACGGCTGCAATCCTTGATGGGCTAAGGACAGGCTTGAACTCCAAAGAAATTCTCGATCGCTATCTATGCTCACTTGAGGCGGATGTCGTTAATAGCACAAGTTTCATTGATGAATCAGAAACGATCCCTTTCATGATTAAGGACACTTATCAACACGCTCGCAAACAAGGTCTGACCGACTTCCTGCTTCGCTCCCATGCCACCCGTCTCACGCATGAATTCAACTCGGCTTGGCGAGACTCTCGGATTTCTTTGAAGCCATGCCAGGCCGCTTTGGTTGACATCACCCGATCCGATCGCTTTTCTCGGTTGATGATGTCGCAGGAGAAAACTCAACTCTATTTGGAGAAAATGTGCACCCATTCAGCCGCCTAGGACCCGGTCTCGCTTGTTCCTGCGCCAGCCAGGCCGCCTTTCCCATGACCTGGAATACGAGGCTGCAAAATCACGCTACCATGGCACTGCAGTTCACATCCGGCCAATGGTTAATCCTGCAACCCTTGAGTCATCGGCTGATGGTCTTGGCAGTCACCCATCGAGCATTTCAGTAAAGCACCAACAAATTATCGAGTTAGATCATTCCAGCCTCGAAACAGTTATTGGTGGTATGTCGTGGTGGTTGAGTGATGAAGATGTCAATCTTTGTGGTTGTTACCTTTATTGCTAATTTCATTGCGTCTGATCTTCAGCTTGAACGAGCCTGGATGTTCCCCTCCTCCCTGGTGAGGTAGGGAACACCTAGCCCCAATTTGTTTGGATGCCGACCACCCCATTCGGCTGTTGTCGCCCACGGCTTTACCTTGTTTAATTCTTCCCAGGCCATGCGCGCCATCATCGTTGTCTGGAAGAAGCTCCTGCAGAGCGGCATATTTTGCGGCCTGGCCGCTCACCGGTAGATTCCCGCGAGTTCTCGATCCGCCCGATGCTCGCCATCGCCATCCTGGCCGCAGGAAAGGGCACGCGCATGAAGAGCCGCATATCCAAGGTGTTGCAGCACCTGGCCGGCGCCACCCTGGTGGAGCGGGTGCTCAAAAGCGCTGAAGCCCTCCATCCCGAACGCCGGATCTTGATCGTGGGCCATCAGGCCGATCGCGTCCGCGAAGCCCTCTCCGGCCAGGCCGATCTGGAGTATGTGTTGCAGGAGCCGCAAAATGGCACCGGCCACGCTGTGCAGCAGTTGCTGCCTTCCTTGGAGGGGTTTCAGGGAGATCTGCTGGTACTCAACGGTGATGTGCCCCTTCTGCGCCCCCAAACCCTCTCAGACCTCCTGGCCCGGCACCGTGACAGTGGCGCCGGCGTCACCGTGCTCACAGCCCGGCTCAGTGATCCCACTGGCTACGGCCGTGTCTTCACCGATGCGGAGGGGCGCATCACCGCCATTGTGGAACACCGGGATTGCGACGCCAGCCAGCGGGCTCACTGCCTCACCAATGCCGGCATCTACTGCTTCCACTGGCCTCGCCTGGCCCAGGTGCTTCCCCTCCTCACCACCGACAACGACCAGGGCGAGCTTTATCTCACCGACACGGTGGCCATGCTTCAGCCGGCCTTGCAACTGGAGGTGATGGATTCGGCGGAAATCAATGGCATCAACGATCGGGTGCAGCTGGCCCAATGTGAAGCGGTGTTCCAAGAGCGGCTGCGGCGCCACTGGATGGCCGAGGGGGTGACCTTCACCGACCCCGCTAGCTGCACCCTCAGTGACGGCACCCGCTTCGGCCGAGACGTGGTGGTGGAGCCCCAGTGCCATTTCCGTGGCGACACGGTGATCGGCGAGGGGTGCCGCATCGGGCCGGGTTGCCTCATCGAAAACAGCGCGATCGGTGATCGGGTGGAGCTGATCCATGCGGTGGTCCGTGATGCCCGTGTGGCCAACGGCTGCACCGTTGGTCCCTACGCCCAACTGCGTGGTGGGGCCGTTTTGGAAGCGGATTGCCGCATCGGCAATTTCGTGGAGGTGAAAAACAGCCATCTCGGGGCTGGCGTCAAGGCCAACCACCTCACCTACTTGGGTGATGCCGATGTGGGGGCGAACGTGAACATCGGCGCTGGCACCATCACCGCCAACTACGACGGTGTGCGCAAACACCGCACCCAGATCGGCGCCGGCAGCAAAACCGGAGCCAACAGTGTATTGGTGGCGCCGATCTCCCTGGGGGAGGGCGTCACCGTGGCCGCGGGCTCCACCCTCACCGAAGACGTGCCGGCGGGGTCTTTGGCGCTGGGCCGGGCGCGCCAGGTGGTGAAATCGGATTGGCTGCCGCCGTGCCCACCAGATCAATGATCAGCACCTCGCTGCGGGGGCCCAGGCGGAAGGGCAGCAAGCTGTGCCCCACCCCCACGCTCACGCAGAGCACCCGGCCCCCGGCGAGCCCATAGCGGCCGGCTTGGTAGCGGCGGGAGAGGGGACCGGAGGCGGCCAATGGCGCGATCCCCCCCGGCAGGGTGATCTGGCCTCCATGGGTGTGGCCGGCCAGGGCCAGATCAAAGGGGCGTTCGCCCGCATCCAGCAGACCTGAGGGCTGGTGGATCAGGAGGATCGTGGCGCAGTTGGCATCCCAGCGCGCATCGCCGGGGCGGGCCTCCCCTCCCAGATGGTCATCGAGCCCCACCAGGAGCACGTTTCCGAAGGGCTCCTGCAGCTGCTCGCTGCGATTGCGCAACACGCGGATGCCGCTTCTCTCCAACTGGGCGGTGATCGTGGCCGCACTGGCGCAATGGTCGTGATTGCCCATCACAGCGAACACCCCGCAGGGGGCCCTCAGGCGCCGCAGGCTAGGCAGGATCAGATCCAGTTCCTCGCTGAGGGAGCACACGAAATCGCCCCCTAAAAGGATCAAATCCGGCGCGGCCTCCATCAAGGCGTCACAGGCGGAGGCGATGGTGCCCGTGGGCGTCATCCGCCCGGCGTGCAGATCGGAGGCGAACGCCAGCCGCAGCCGGCTCCGCTGCCCCAGTGGTTTGTCCACTTCGATCCGCTCGCGCCAGCGCTGCACCTGGTCGGTGCGGATGCCCTGGCTTGTGCCCCGGGTGCGGCAGAGGCTTTCACCCAAGGCCAACAACAGCGCCGTCACCGCCGGCCGACGCCAGCGCCGATAGGGCGAAACTGAACTGGCCTCCATGGGGCCTTTCTCCGCAAGAGCCTCTTGCCTCCACTCTTAAGCACGGATCAGCCCGCTGGCTCCAGACCAGCTTGCAAGAGGGGCATCAGGGTTTCCAGGGCCACGCCGCGGCTGCCCTTGAGCAGCAGCACATCTCCAGGCGTGAGCCATGCCAACAGGGGCTCGGCCGCCGCTTCCGGGCTGCCCACCCGCGCCAGACGGGGCAACCCCTCAGCGGCCGCCACCATCGCCTCCCCCTCCTCGCCCGCGTCCACCACCACCAGCCCATCGAGGCCCAGCTCCCGCGCTCTGCGCGCCACCTGCTGGTGCAACGCCAAACTCTGCTCCCCCAGTTCCAACATCGTTCCCAACACCGCATAGCGGCGTCCGGCGGGGCACTCCGCCAGAAGCTGCAACGCCGCCATCACCGCCTCAGGGGAGGCGTTGTAGGTCTCATCCAGCACGCTCACCCCACCGATCTCCAGGCGCCGATTGCGGCCGCCTGGAACCTCCACCACCAGCGAGGCCAGGGCCTGCTCGGGCACCCCCAATTCAGCGGCCACCGCCAGGGCAAGCAGCAAGTTGCGGGCGTTGTGGCGCCCGGCCAAGGGCAGCCGCACCCCTTGGAGCAACCGCTTGCCGCCCCCCTTCCCCCCGGGGCGATGCACCACCTGCAATGCGCTGCCCCCCTCCACCAACTCGCCCACCCAGCTGGCCTGCGCTCCTCCCGTCAGCCCCAGCGGCTCATCGGCCAAGGCCACCCGCTCCACCCGCCCGTCCCAGCCGCCAGCCAGGGCTGCCTCCAGCAGGGGATCGGCGGCGGGAATCACCAGCAAGCCTTCAGAGGAGAGGGCGCTGCAGATTTCGCATTTGGCGGCGGCGATCGCTTCCCGGCTGCCCAGGCGACCGATGTGGGCGGTGCCAATGTTCGTGATCACTGCCACATCGGGCTCGGCACAGCGGCTCAGCCGTTCAATCTCGCCCGGGCCCCGCATCCCCATCTCCACCACCACGGCGGCCGTTTCCGGCTCCGCCTTGAGCAGGGTGAGGGGTGCACCCACATCGTTGTTTTCGTTGCCACTGCTTGCCACCACTGGCCCCAACGGGGCCAGTGCCGCACGAATCAACTCCCGGGTGGTGGTCTTGCCGGCGGAGCCGGTCACCGCCACCACCGGCAGGGCCAGCCGTCGACGCCAAAAGCGGGCCAGCTCCTGGTAGGCCTTCAGGCTGTCGTCCACCAGCCAAAGCGGCCGACCGGATCGCTGCACGAGGGCGGTGGCGGCAGGTTCCACCAGGCGGTCGCGCTGAGCCAGGGCGGCGGCGATGGCCGCCGGCTGGCCCTCCTGGGGCACCAACAGCCGCTCCAGAAAGCCATGGCCATCAAAGCGCTCCCCCACCAGCGGGATGAACAACACACCGCTCTCCAGCCGCCGGCTATCGGTGCTCACCCCCGTGAGCACCACTTCGGCCCAGCTGGCGGCATCCACCGCCGCATCGGACGCGGGGACCAAGGGGGGGCCCCACAGCTCCTCAAGCTCCTTCAGCCGAATTCCTGAGAACCCCATCGCGCCTTTGCCCCTGGCGAACCCGCGCAGGGGATCCTCCCGCATCAGCGGCATCCCTCCGGTCATCGCCTGGCTGGAAGAGGATCATGCCGCTGCCCACCCGGGCCTCTCGCCCCTGCAGCCGACCCTCACGATCCACAAGCGAGAAGTGGATGTAGCCCAAGCTGGCGGCCCGTTGCTGCCAGCGTTCCGCCCAGCCCTGGCGAGCGGCGGCAGGAAGGTCCAAAAATCGGGCGTTGAGCTGGAGGGTGAGGGTGGCGCTGTCGGGCTCCTCGGTGCGGGCCTCGATGAGCTGTTCGGGGTCCTCTGTCCCCCACTCGGTACGCAGGAGCACCGCCTCTGTTGGTGCCGCCAGCGGCGGTGCTCCATCAAGGTCGGAGTCGAGGGCTGGGGTGTCGGCGAGAGCAGGCGTCTCGGAGAGCGGCTCGCTGGTTCCCGTCTCCCGTTCGACTGGGGAGGACGGTTCGTTCTGTCCTTCGGTGTTCAAAGGCCCGTCTTCGAGCGGTTGAAGGCGGTTTTTGGGTGTGAGGCTCGGCTCGCTGGCCGCAGGGAAGGGGGCAGCCGCTGGGGTGGGCTGGCTCTCGATCACGACCGGTGGCTCCTGAACCACCGGCGAGCGGTCGGAGCGCAGCATCGGCCTGCCCAGGGCCAGAGCGGCCAGGAGGGCGGCCCCCACCACGAGCGGCCAGAAGAGCTGGGGCCATTGGCGGGGCCAGAACCGTGGCACGGGCAGGCTTCCCTCCCCATTGCGGCGCCAAACTTCGCGCAGCTTCAGCCTCAGCCAGGCCAGGGTCGCCACCAGGTCCTCGCCCAGCCGCTTCCAGGGAGGGGCGTAGGGAGCGGGAAGGGCCACGGCGATCCGGGTGTCAACCGTCGCTGCGTCGCAGCAGTTGGCTCAGGGGATTGCGGGGGCGGGCCGGTGCCGCGGATGGCCTCTGGCCGGAAGGCGCTGGCTCCTGCGGCGCCGCTGCCTCTGGACGGGCCCCATCCCGCAGGCTGGGGTCGGCCCCTTGGCCTTGCGAGAAGCGCTCCACCTCCTCGGCATCGGGGGTGGGTTCCTTCACGCCACAGACATCGCGATACATGAGGTCGTATTGGCGGGCCGAGCGGTCCCAGCTGAAGTCCTGCTGCATGCCACGTTTTTGCAGCTCCTCCCAGCTGCTCTGATGGCGATAGGCCTCCCAGGAGCGCACGATGGCCGTGTAGAAGTCCACGGGTTCGAACCGGTCAAAGCCGTAGCCGGTGCCGCTGTGGTCCGCCGGGTCATGGGGCGGCACCGTATCCACCAGGCCTCCCACCCGCCGCACCACGGGCACCGAGCCGTAGCGCATGGCCAACATCTGGCTGATGCCGCAGGGCTCAAAACGGCTGGGCATGAGGAAGGCATCCGAACCGCCGTAGATCAACCGGGAAAGGGCATCGTCATAGGTGAGAAACACGGCAAAGCGGCCGGGATGGCGGGCGGCCATCTGCCAGAGGCCGGATTCCAGGCCGCGGTCGCCCGTGCCCAACACCACAAATTGGCTGTCGGTGTAGGCCAACACCCGATCAGCCACTTGCAGCAGCAGATCGATGCCCTTCTGATCCACCAGCCGGCTCACCACACCCATCAGATAGGTCCGGGGATTGGGGGTGAGCCCGAATCGCTCCTGCAATGCCCGTTTGCAAGCCGCCTTGCCGGAAAGGTCTGAGCTGCTGAAGGGCTCCGGCAGGGTCTGATCGGTGGCGGGGTTCCAATCCTCGATATCGATGCCATTGACGATGCCCCGCAGCTTGCCGCTGATGAAGTTCAACAGGCCATCGAGGCGCTCTCCGTATTCAGGGGTGCGAATCTCCATCGCATAGGTCGGAGACACCGCGCTGACCCGGTCGGCATAGAGGAGAGCCGCGGCCATGGTGTGATCGCCCTGCATATACCAGGGGCACCAGGTCATGCGCTCCAATTTCCAGCGCCACGGGCCTTGGTATTTGAGGTTGTGAATTGTAAAAACCGTGCTGATCTCAGGGTCTTGGTGCATCCACACCGGGATCATGCCGGTGTGCCAATCGTGGCAGTGCATCACCTGCGGCTTCCAGCTTCCATTCCAGGCGAATTCGGCAGCTGCGCTGGCAAAGAAGGTGAACCGCCAATCCTCATCTTCCCCGCCATAGATCCTCTCTGGATCAAACACCGGGTGGCCAACCAAATAAATCGGCAGCCCGTGCGTGGGGTGCTTGGTTTCAAAAATCGCAAAGTCGTTGCCCATCGTGTGGCCGCGCCAGATGGGTTCGGCAGGGATCTTCAGCCGGCTCCACAACTTGCCGTAGCCCGGCATGATCACGCGCACGTCATGGCCGAGGGTGGCCAGCGCCGGTGGAAGAGATCCCACCACATCGCCCATGCCACCGACCTTGATCATTGGCGCACACTCGGCCGCCGCAAACAGGATGCGCATCAGAGGGAGGCAGGACGGGGCAACTCTACGGGCAGGCTTCAGGGCAACACCTTGACGGGCGTTCCGAGGCTCACCAGGTCGAAAAGCTCCTTGGCGTGTTCGTCAAAGAGACGCACACAGCCGTGTGACACAGCTCTGCCCACGCTGGATCGATGGGGCGTGCCATGGAAACCCGCCGTGACACACCCTTTCACCACGAGATGCTCCTGGCCATTGAAGCCGCTGCGTCCGCGGCAATCGCGATAGAAGCCGATCCAGCGGCTGCCCAGGGGATTCTCTGGCCCTGGCGGGAGCAGGTGGCCGTTGGCCGGATGCTCCCAGGTGGGGTTCTTCGTTTTTTCAATCACGATGAAGCTTCCCACCGGTGTTTCCCAGCCGGGCATCCCCACCGCCACGGCGAAACGGCGCAGTTCCTTGCCGTCCTGCAGCACCCGCAAGAGCTTGTGGCGGCGATCCAGGATCAGCTCCCGGCCCGGCAGCGGCGCCACGGAAGCTGCCGGGGGCAGC